>JAYFRN010000012.1 GCA_034925865.1 Oscillospiraceae bacterium
ATAAAGCTTAACCGCACCATCCGTATAATCATAATCCTTGAGAGTCATAAGAGCAGGTTTTTCCGCAGTTATAATATCAAAAATTCTTATGATATCGGAATTATCAGGCATCCTGTAATAAGGAACGGTATCAGCGGAAGAATCAAAGCATGCAATGCCGGAATAAAGAGTCTTTTCTTTAAGAACTTTGGCGGAATACGCGCTTTTCACGGAAAGATATCCGTCGATCGCTCCGCCGGAGGAGATCGCCGAAAAATCCACGCTTTCCCCTTTGCTCAGATGCGAAAAGGATCTTTTAGATGAACTGTAATTTGCGTTGTCCTTGAGCGGTTTTTTCATTTTCACTCCGATATTTTCCGTATTATAAAAATCGGTATCCCGTACCACCCCGGAGTCAAATATTTCATAAATTGAAAAGGTGCGTTCATTATAATTTTCCACAAGAATATATTCAGGCCAAAAAAAGGTGAATTTAAGCCTTATAGCGGAATATTCTTCACAGCCGAAATACGATGCATATGATAATTGACGTGAATATTTACTGTAATCAATTTCAGACAGATAGTACAGGAAGTCCGTGAGGCACGAACATTCTTTAAAATAATCCGTCATTCTTGAAGCTGAGAATATTTCACCGAGATTAATTGTTTCGCCGGTTTCTGTTTTTTTATCTGCCGTTTCTGTTACTGTTTTCTTATCTGTTGTCACTGTCTTTGATAGATTCTCCGTTTCTTCGGAAACATATGGCTCCGAATTAACGCCTGTGCTTGCGGTTAATCCGGAAGAAAGCTCCTCTCTGGGCAGTACTCCACACGATATGGCGGAAAAGACAAATGCAAGAAGCACAGCGAAAAAGCAGATAAGGGCTGTTTTCCTCCGCTGTTTAAAGCCTATGGTTTTAAATTCGGTTTTTGGAGCTATCATTTTTTCTTCCTTTCCGAAAATGTGTATAATATATTGTGATGTACGCCGTCTGGTAACATTATACAGCAAACAAACGCGTAAAAGCATCATTTTTATGTCGGAATTAAATTTTTTATGTGCGATAAAGCGTTTAGCATCCAAAAAAGCACAAATAATATATTAACAACGGAAAAATCAATAACTTGTTATTGATTTACAGCGCTCCAAAGGATAAAATGGAGTTATAAAAATTTAATTTATAACAGGTACCTTGCTGATGGATATAAGATTGAATTACATTGAAAAAGGCATGGGAAATCCGCTCGTGCTGCTGCACGGCAACGGCGAAAACCACGAATACTTTGAAAGCCAGCTTGAATACTTTTCCCCGCGCTTCCGCGTAATAGCGCCGGACACCCGCGGTCACGGCGGCTCCGAACGCGGGAAGGCTTTTTTTACACTGGATCAATTTGCTATTGATTTAAAAGAACTTATGTATTCACTAGGAATTGATAAGGCGGATATCCTCGGCTTCAGCGACGGCGGCAACATTGCCCTATTGTTCGCTTTGAAGTATCCTGCACTGGTTCGTCGCCTTATACTCAACGGGGCGAATTTATTTCCGTCCGGCATGAAGACGCGCGAATATCTGTCCATTATTACGCAATATGCCGTATTATCTGTTTTATCACCGTTTTCCGCAAACGCTTTTCACAAAAAAGAGCTTTACGCGCTTATGGCAAAACAACCGCATATATCTCCGGATTCGCTCCGCAGTCTGAAAATGCCCGTTTTGGTGATCGTCGGGACAGACGATATGATAAAAGAAAGCCACACAAGGCTGATATGCTCGTCTCTGCCCGCAGGGAAGCTTCGAATAATCAAAGGCGATCATTTCATCGCGCAAAAGAAAAGCCCGGAATTCAACAAAGCCGTGGATGAATTCTTAAGCGAATACAAACTTTGAAATAAGCTCATTCTATATCCGGGCAGTACATTGCCGATTATACAGAAAGCATGGTACGTATATGAAAAATAAATTCAATATAGATGGCATGAGCTGCAGCGCCTGCTCCGCTGCCGTAGAAAAAGCCGTTCGTCGCATTGAAGGCGTTAAAGCCGCCGACGTCAACCTCTTATCCAAAAGCATGGTTTGTGTCTATTCGGATAAAGAGACAGAGGAAAAAATAATTTCCGCGGTCGAAAAGGCCGGATTTTCGGCTTCTGCCGCCGACACAGTCAAGCCTGCATCCTCAGAATCAGAAAAAAGCGGCGGATTTACCGATGTGAAAACAAGACTGCTGGTATCGGCTTGTTTTCTTGTGCCGCTCATGTATATTTCAATGGGACATATGCTTGGTCTTCCGCTTACAGAGCTGTTTCACAAGCCTGAAAATTACGTTGCCTTCGCGCTTTCTCAGCTTTTACTCACGCTGCCAATTATTTATGTCAACCGGATATTCTTTTTTCGGGGATTCAAAGCTCTGTTCAGACGGGCCGCCAATATGGACACCCTTGTCGCTGTTGGGTCCTCGGCGGCGCTGATATACGGCATTTATGCGCTTTATATGATAGGCCGCGCGGTCGGGCTCGGAGATGATAAAACGGCAATGGGATATATATCGAATTTATATTTTGAATCCGCCGCAATGATATTGACTCTCGTCACCGTCGGTAAATACCTTGAGGAACGCGCAAAACACAAAACTGGCGACGCGCTCAGAAAGCTCATTGATCTCTCGCCGAAAAAGGCTCATATCCTGCGTGACGGAAAAGAAACAGAAATAGCTTCCGGTGATATCGCAATAGGCGACATAGTTATTATCAGACCGGGAGAATCCGCCCCGGCCGACGGGGTCATTACAGAGGGCACCGCTTCATTCGATCAGTCGGCGCTCACCGGCGAAAGCATTCCCGTCGACAAGAAAGCCGGAGATACGGTCATTTCCGCATCAAAAATTCAGAACGGCTCCGTCAGGATCAGGGCCGAACGCGTCGGATCCGAAACCACTATTTCAAGGATAATTTCCGTGGTCGAAGAAGCGGGCGCCTCAAAAGCTCCCGCCGCGCGTCTGGCAGATAAAATCAGCGGGATTTTCGTCCCTGTAGTCATGACGATTTCCGTGATATCGGGGATCACCTGGATTCTTGCCGGATATGGCGTATCGTTTGCGCTTGAAGCGGCAATATCCGTGCTTGTCGTCTCCTGCCCATGCGCGCTCGGGCTTGCGACACCGGTCGCCGTCACCGTCGCGATGGGTAAATGCGCGTCCCGCGGTATACTCGTTAAATCGGCGGAGGCCCTCGAGCGTATCAAGCATATCGATACGGCAGTGCTCGACAAAACCGGTACTCTGACAAAGGGAAAGCCGTCTGTTACAGATATATACCCGGATTCTGATCCGGGATTTTTACGCAGCGCCGCCTCTCTTGAATCCGGCAGCGAGCATCCGCTCGCGAAAGCGGTCAGAGAGCATTATAAAGGAAAGCTCGGTCTCGTTGAGGATTTCGGCGCAGTATTCGGCAGAGGCGTGACTGCGGTCGTCGACGGCGTCCGCCGTTACGGTGGCAATGCCGATTATATGGCGGAAATTGGCGCAGATGTTGCGCCTCTTCTGCCAAAAGCCGAAGAATTCGCCTCTCAAGGCAAAACTCCGCTGTATTTTTCGCATGAGGAAAACGGCGTTCTTATACCCGACGGAATAATCGCCGTTGCCGACACCGTAAAGGAAACCAGCGAACGCGCAGTTAAAGAAATGAAATCCGCCGGGCTGAAGGTAATTATGCTGACCGGAGACAACGCTGTCACCGCTGAAGCGATAAAAAGCAAGCTTGGTATCGACGAAGCCGTCGCGGGCGTAATGCCGAAGGATAAAAGCGAGGTAATAAAAAAGCTGCGTTCCGAAGGCCGCAGGGTCGCCATGGTCGGAGACGGGATCAACGATGCTCCCGCACTCGCCTGCGCCGATGTCGGAATATCGGTAGGAAACGGATCGGACATCGCGATAGATTCCGCCGATATCGTTCTGATGCGCGGCGATCTCACCGAGGTCAATTTTATGATTTCATACAGCGCAAGAGTCGCGGTAAACATAAAGCAAAACTTGTTCTGGGCATTTTTCTACAACATGCTCGGAATCCCCCTGGCGGCAGGAGCGCTTTTCATTCCCTTCGGATTAATGCTCAATCCTATGATAAGCGCCGCCGCCATGAGCCTCAGCTCGCTGTTTGTCGTCACAAACGCGCTTCGCCTGACAAAGGACAGAAACAAAAGATAAAAAGCGCGCCTTCTCTGAAAGGCCTCTGTCAAAAAATTTCACATAAAATCTACAAAAGCTTATAAAACATATACAGAGCAATTTTTAATGTCTATAATAACAGAAAGCTTTTGCGGAGCTTTTCTCGAAAAGCGACCGTACCCCCTATATGTCATGAAACAAATTGAAAGGATGATATACATAAATGTTTAAGGCTGGATTTTCTGAGCTTGCTTTTACGCCGGAATTCGGGTTGGAAATACCCGGGTATTATACGCCTCGCTGTGCAAACGGCGTTCTGACGGAGCTCTGTGCAAAAGCAGCAGTATTTGAAAGCGGAGACGAGCTTTGCGGGCTTGTCGTGCTCGACATAATCGGCGGATCATATGAAATAACGAAAAAAATTCGCGAACGGGTGTCGAAATACATTCCTGTCGCGCCAGAAAAGCTGATCGTTTTCTCCACGCATACACATACCTCCGTTCCGGTCGACTTCGACCTTTACGAAAGCAGAAAAAACATCGAATGCGTCGACAGGTTTTGTATAAAAGCCGCCGATGCCGTTGTCGCGGCTTATAATTCCCGCCGGGAAGCCGTTTGCGGATACGGAGAGGACTGCGAAGCTTCAATATCGTTCAACCGCCGGTTTTATATGAAGGGCGGCGGGGTCAAAATGAATCCGGGATTTTTAAATCCGGACGCGATCAGTCCGGAGGGAACCGTTGATCCACAGGTCGGCGTGCTCCGCTTTGACTCACCGGAAGGAAAGCCCATCGCGCTGATAACGAATTTTGCCTGCCATCTTGATACGGTCGGAGGCTCATCCTATTGCGCCGATTATCCGGCGGAGCTTTCCGAAACCGTGAAGACGGTTCTCGGACGCGATGTAATAAGCATATTTATAAACGGCTGCTGCGGAAATCTTAATCATTTCGACTTCACGAAGGCTCCGTCATGCAAGCCGGATCACTATAAAAAAATGGGCAGGCTTTTGGGATATAAGGCGCTATCAGCGCGTGAAAAAGCCGTTGTTAAAGCCGATTCGATCGTAAAATGCGTGACTGAATTCATGGATATACCCATGCGCCAGCCTACGCCCGTCGATTTGGAATTTGCCCGTGTGCATGCGAATAATCCATCCTCCGCCGTAAACGACCGGGATATTGCCGAAGATATCCTTTCCCTTTATAAAGAGCCTGTTTTGACCAAGCCCGCCGAACAGCAGGTTATTTCAATCGGAGACACGGCGATATGCTCGCTTCCGGGAGAGGTTTTCACCGAAATAGGACTGGAGATAAAGAAGGAATCGCCGTTTGCGCACACTCTTGTCGGAGAGCTGGGAAGCGCGAATATCGGTTATGTCGCGGCAAAATTTGCGCATGATAATATGAAAAACCTGCCGTATGCCGTTCAGACTATGTCTTATGAAACACGTCTTTCAAAATATACCGGCGCTGTTCCCGAAACAGGAGAGCAATTCGTGAAGACCGCGAAAAAGCTTCTTGATAGATGCAAATAAGTGAAGGAGATATTAGAAAAAAGATATGGTTTTATAGGCTTCAAAAACGATAATACGCTTGATACATAATATATGCTTATCGATATTATAAACTTTATGTATTTTACTTATGTTGTAAATTCCTGTATAGTATGTTGTAGCAAGAAGCTGCAATTAATATTGGAGGAATGATTATGGTAAAAGCAATTGTCGGTGGTAATTGGGGAGATGAAGGCAAAGGCAAAATGACGGATCTGCTTGCCGGAGAGTCCGATATCGTAATAAGATTTCAAGGCGGCGCAAATGCAGGTCATACAATCATTAACGAATATGGCAAGTTTGTACTTCATATTTTACCTTCAGGTGTTTTTAGAAACAACATTGTTAATATTATCGCACCTGGTGTGGCATTAAATCTTGACAGCTTTTTCGGAGAGCTTGATATGCTTTCTAAAAGGGGCGTACCTTCTCCACAACTTATGGTATCGGAACGCACTCAAATTGTAATGCCATATCATATTATGTTCGATAAACTTGAAGAAAACAGGCTTGGTAAAAAGAGCTTTGGCTCCACCCAGTCAGGAATAGCTCCTTTTTATTCCGATAAATACCTAAAAATCGGTTTTCAGATTTCAGACCTTTATAGTGAAAATCTAAAAGAAAAAATTAACCAGGTTACAAGTGTTAAATCGGCGTATGCAAACGCTGTATACGGAGAAAGTGGTTTTCTGAATCCGGAAACAGTTTATAATTATCTTATCAATTATAAAAATAAAATTTCACCTTATGTTGCCGACACAACGCATTATCTGTTTGAGGCAAACAAGCAAAACAAGAAAATACTTCTTGAAGGTCAATTGGGCGCCCTTCGTGACCCGGACAACGGGATATATCCTTTTGTAACATCATCATCTCCATTGGCCGGATACGGAGCTGTGGGAGCAGGACTGCCGCCGTATTCAATCAGCAGTATTGTCACAGTTGTTAAAGCATATTCTTCCTGTGTAGGTGCCGGCGCCTTTGTCAGCGAAATATTTGGCGATGAAGCTAACGAATTGAGAAATCGTGGCGGAGATAACGGCGAATACGGAGCTACTACCGGAAGACCGCGCAGAATGGGTTGGTTTGATACTGTTGCAAGCCGTTACGGCTGTATGCTTCAAGGGACAACCGAAGTAGCTTTGTCATTACTGGATGTTTTAGGCTATCTTGATGAAATTCCGATTTGTGTAGGGTATGACATTGACGGCGATATAACTGAAAAATTCCCTGTAACTGACAAGTTAAATAAAGCAAAACCGATCTATAAATATTTAGAAGGCTGGAAATGTGATATCCGTTCCATAAAATCATATGATAAGCTTCCATTACAAGCAAAAAAATATGTCGAATTCATTGAAGAAAAACTCGGATATCCTATAACTATGATTTCTAATGGTCCAAAGCGCAATGACATTATTTTCAGATGAATCTTTCTGTATGCAAAGGGAGTGCAGTAAAAGTCCGCGGCTCATTGAATAATTCCGTAGGGTATTAGGAGAAACAATCTCTGCATTTTTCTAATCCCATAACATACCGTGAACAACCGTTTTTATCCTTTCTCAAACTTAAAAATTGAGGCTGCAACAAAATTACCTTTTGCTGCAGCCCCGTCGTATTTTATAGACTTAGAAATTTACCAGCTTTGTATCGCCCGTAAGGAGCGCGAGCACGCCGCGGTATATCGATTCTGCCTTTTCGTCGAAGCGATTGCTCATGTTTTCGGCTTCTCCCCTGTTATCGAGATACAGCTTAAGCTCGAAAAGACTGTACCGGTCGTCGTGAATCGCGCACGAAAGCTCATATCCGCCGGAATCGAGCGTCTTCACGGAGGATTCGACGCGGCTGCCCCGGCTGTTGAAGGCGAGAAGGCGCGCGGCGCTTACAAGGAGCTTTTTTTTGGCATCCTCAAGCACGTCGGATTCGACCTCCTCAAGCACGCTTTTTCCGAGTGGGGTTATCGAATACGCTTCGTTGTATTCCTCCCCCTGTGCGTCGACAAGACCGCCGTTTGCCAGTGCGCGCAGGCAATCGCAATAGACAAAATAATTTATCGTTCCGTCCCACAGTATGATTTCGGTAAGTGTTTCGCCCGAAAGCCGGCAATTGAGCCTGTCCAGCAAAAACAATATAAAAATTTTTACTTTTTTTTCATCGCAGATTTTATTTGCCATTTCGAATCACCGCCCGCTTTTTATTATGCTTTGATTATAGCATAACGCACCCGGTTTGACAACAGTGTTTTATTTGTTTACGGTTTTGCTATATGTTATTGCGAAAAGGATGAGCTTCTTGAGGAATCACTCATGCAAGAAAACGGGGTCATAGTTAGCAGTATATTTTTTATTCTCAATATATAATATATTTTATGTATAACTTGACAATACAATATTAATATGATATCATAATTATGACAACAAAGCAGTTATCAATTAAACATTCCGAAAGAGATTGGATATTTCATAATTAAATAAAATAAGAATAAGGAATTATGTTCATGAAATATAACAAGATCGGATTTATCGCAATTATTTTTTGTGTAATGTCGTTATGCGCCTGCGGAAACAAAGAAAAAATCACAAGTAACAATACAGGCGATTGCCAACCCCAAAATTCTTCTGAAGGCCTGAGAGATTACAATACACAAATTTCAACCGAAAGCCAAAGCGATTTTCAAACTCAGAGCTCTACCGAAAATCTCAATGATGGCGGAATTAAATATTTGGATGAAGAATTAGCCGTCATACATAATAATGTTGAATATAATATGAAGTTCAAGGTTCCTGTATATCTTATAAAAATGGCGTCGAACAGATTTTCCGCTCCCAAGGATTGCTTTTTTTACATACATGAAATTTATATCAATGAACCTGTATCCACTTTTGGAAAGGTAATAGATGTTGAGTCAAAGGAGTCAATGGAAGATGTTAAAAAACTTTTATGCACGGTACTTGGTTCAGACCCATATCCGGGTGTTATGTTTGCTAAACCCATTGATACAATTTACGGTAATAAAGCGTTTGAAATATTCACAGCCGCAGATGGCTTATATCGCGTTCTATGCTGCATTCCGATCCCGGACACCGACTGCTTGGCGTGCATAGTTATTTCCAGTACGGATTTACATATAATGGGAAGTGCTATAGAATTTAGTCAAATAGATAAAATAACTTCGTCAGTTATTATCGAGAGAACAAAATAAAATGCAATTTAGGTGAAAACATCAGTTATGAAAGCAATTTTCTATGATATGTGTTAAAGATATGTGAGGAATGACAAGCTGCATTTGTAATTTATAATTAATGTCTGCTAAAAACACTTCTCAAATGGAGCGTTGATTTAGCAGACATTTGTCATTTGATTTCCGAATAAGCTTTTTAACAAGATGAGAGTCGTCCGCATATATTATTTATATTTTCACGGCTTCTCCGACCTGAGAGCCTTCGGAAACGGTATATCCTTCGGAATATTCCACGCGCCCGATCCTACAGTTTTCACATATCGCGACGTTCTTTCCGCGTACGACAGAGGCAGAGGTGTCAGTCAGGGAAATCGAGTCTCCCTCTATTGAGCCTTTAACGTTCAGCGTCGGATAATTCTTATTCCATACGCCGAAAATCCCCCATTTTCCTTCGCCGCGTCTTTTTACCGTGATAGTTCCGCCGCCGATCGATTCGATTTCGCTTTTATTTATCCCTGTTCCGTCAAGCTCAATGGAAACCTGTTCAGCGTTTAAAAGTCCTCCTATATCAGCGCAGCCTCTCAATTCAACCTGTTCTCCCGATATATCTCCTCCGACCTTTATCCCGCCGGAAATTTCCACGCTTGAAGCGGATATGTTTTTATTTATGGTAATTCCACCGGAAGCGGCGATTTTTCCGGCTTTGAGATTTCCTTCGCAAACAAATGAGCCCGAAACATGCAGAGAATTTTCCGCAGTTACGGAGCCGTCTATTTTACATGAACCGGAAACCCTGACGTCGCCGCGACAGAATACGTCGCCCTCAACCTTGCAGGACCCTGACACTTTCATTTCAGAGCATCCGATGCTTCCGGATATTTTTGCCGAGCCGGATACCGATATGGCGTCATATTCGCCGCCGGAAATTTTTCCGCTTCCGGATATTTTGATATCGTTCATAATTATCGCCATGCCTTTCGTTTTAATTGATTATTTATTGCCGTTTGTCTTGCCGTAAAACAGCTCGCTGACGAGCCCGATGATCTCGGTTTCCCTGCTTCCGTCGGACAGCTTTATCGATTTGAGCTTGTTAATATCGTATTTATTTACACCATATGCGCTTTCGATTACAAGCATCGGCGTTTTCATGTCCGAGGGCATATCGAACACAGCCTTCATCTCATCAAGCGACGCGCTTTCTTTCATCCCGATTATCTTTTCTATCCGTTCACATATGAGTTCACGCGGGAAAAACGTCTCCTGTCCGGTAGAAACTGATTTTTTAATAAACCATTCTTCCGGTATAAGCCCCATGCGCTTCCACCTGTAAAGAGCCCCGTATGAAATTCCGAATTCGGACAGCAGATCCTTTTTTGATATCAGCGCGTCCCCGGAACCAGCACCGCCGGGGGATTTTTTGTTTTCGTTATTCAATTTGTCCCTCCGATATCCCGTAACAATGTTACGAACATATAATATCATAACATTGTTACGTTGTCAATAGCGCAAGGCAAAAAAAGCTTCCGCATATTTATAATGCGGAAGCTCGGTTCGCAGATATATTGGATTACGGCATTAAGGTTATATCCTGTTATTTTATATGAAGTATCTTGACAGAGGCTTTTCAAGGAAGCCGCGCATCCCGTTTGCCGTTATGTTCATCAGAATCTGAAATAAAGAAACGGATTATATGATCCGTCGATCAGATATGCAGTGCTTATAATAAGAAGCCCGATACAGGCGGCATATGCCGAATATTTATATGTCGCGTTAAAATATCTGTGCTTCTCGAATTTATTCATTAAATTTTTCAGCAGAGGCACGGACAAAACGACCGCAATGATCAAAACCGTAAGATAGCTGAGCGAATAATAAGAGCTTTCGGTGTTTGTGAATCCTGCGGCTCCTATTCCGACAAGCTCACCAAACCGTTTTGCGATATCGGCAAGCGAATTCGCGCTGAATATCTCAAAGCCCGTTACCGTAATCAAAATAAAATATATATGTGAAAAAAGCTCGGACTTTTCAAGATGTTTTATATACAAAAATTTTTCGGCAGTCAGAAGAACGCCGTAATACAGACCCCAAAGGATAAAATTATACGCCGCTCCGTGCCATAATCCGGTCGCGAACCATACGACCAACAGATTGAAAATGTGCCTCGTGGGATTTACGCGGTTTCCGCCCATCGGAATATATACGTAATCCTTAAACCATGTGCCGAGTGTAATGTGCCAGCGGCGCCAAAATTCAGTCGCGCTTCTTGAAACGAAGGGATAATTAAAATTCTCAGGAAAATTAAATCCGAACATTCTGCCCAGACCTATCGCCATATCCGAATATCCGGAAAAGTCAAAATAAATCTGAAGCGGAACGGCAATGGCGCAGACCCACGCGAACAATACCGTGTGGGTATTCGCTTTGTCATACATTTGAGAAAGTCCCGCAAGCGTATTTGCTATCAGAACTTTTTTACCCAACCCGACACAGAACCGCCGAATGCCTGACGCAAATCCGTCAAGCGTCGTTTTTCTGTCATGAAGCTCACACGCTATGGTTTCATATCGCACGATAGGCCCGGCGATAAGCTGAGGAAACAGAGTGACATATGTTGTAAATGAGATAAAGTTTTTTTCGGCTTTTATATCTCCGCGATACACGTCGATAGTATAGCTCATTGTCTGGAAGGTATAAAAGCTGATCCCTATCGGGAGCGCTATCTTCAAAAGAGGCAGCGCGGTCCCGAATACTCCGTTAAAGCTTGAAATAAACAAATCCGCGTATTTGAAATATCCGAGCAGCGAAAGGTTTACAATAAGAGACAGACATAAGAATATACGTGTTATCGCTTTCCTGTTTCTGAATCTCTCAATGAAAATCGAGCAGCAATAATCGGTAAGCGCGGAGAAGAGCATAATTATAACAAGCTTTTGTTCGCCTATGTAGTAAAAAGCAAGGCTGAAAACCAATAGAATTGAATTTCTGCATCTCCGGGGTGCGATATAATACACAAACAGAACCGCGGGAAGGAAAACGTATAAAAAGCCGATGCTTGAAAAAACCATATTTATGACGATGCCTTTCCATCAAAAGTAAGCTTTGGCGTACCCGGCGCAAAACTTGATTGCTGCTTAATCAGTCTGTAAATTGCTGCTGACATCGATCGCGGAAACGCTGTATGCCATGAGGACATCGCTTCCAGGCTCCAGAGATATCTTTTGGAGAGCGGAAGACATTTTAATATAGCGTATATCGAATATAACCACCCTTTTATAACAGGAAAGAAAAAGCGGGGCAAGGCTGCGTCCGAAAGAATCGCTTAACAGATACAGCGTTTTTCCGCCGGAGCTTTTTGTGTTGTCCAATACCGTAACCGTGCAGGCGCCTCCGAGAAAAACATCATATGCGTCATCGGCGTTTATATATTCATCGTAATACATCCTGCCCGAGAGCAGCTCGCCCGTGGTTTTATCGGCGCGCCGCACCCTGGCGGAATTGATGACATCGGAGGTCATATAAGTGATCGTGTCCGGAGACAGCGGCAGAGCGGACTGACCGTAATAAACGCCGAAGAACGGGGAAAGCGTTTTGCCTTCGGTCAGATTATCACATTTTCCGGCACCCATGGCGCCGAGAAGCCTGTCTGCCGTATTAACGATCCTGTTTTGCCTCCAGTGGGTGTCGGTTCTGTAATAGCTTTCGGCGGACAGGGTGTCAAAAATACCGATATAGGTTCCGCCGCATTCGCTTTTTATCCTGTTCCGCAATGCTTCATAATCGATTGCCGGGCATCCGGATTCGCCGGCAAGATAATACGCCTTGTCCGGTACTATTGTAGTATAAACATTGACCGCGCCCGTCTTGAAATATCTTTCATAAAGCTGATTGATTTTCTTTATAAAAACGGAAACTGATTTTTCAGTCAGAGGGTATGATATCGCCGCCGCATATCCGTTTTCAATAAAGATACCGTTGTTTTCCCTTTGCCCGAACAGGTAGAATTGGCTGACGGCTTTTACGCGCCGGAAGCCGTCGCGCAGAGGAAACTGATCAAGCAGATATTTTTCTTCGTTTTTGAAAAGGCTTCCGTCCGCAACAGAGGCGTATGATATTTTGGGCTTTGTTTTAAGCTCCCGACGTTCGCTTTTTGAAAGAACGTCGGGAGTTTTCATCATGACCGCAATACCGAAGCCGAATATCAGCGACAGGAATAAAGCCGTAAATATAAGCTCCGGCAATATTCCTTTTTTGACTTTGTCATCCATTCAATCCGCCGCCGCTCCAGTCGTTTGTGCGATCGATCCTCGTCGGAGCTATTGCAGATAGCGCTGAAAGAGCCTGATAAACCGCCTCACAGCTTGTGGACGATGATGCCGTGAACACGATATACTGCCCTGCATATCCTCCCACTATGGCCTCGGGCTTAAGGCAGCCGAAGCGGTTAGGCTTAGTATTTTTCACTATTTTTTCAGCAAGCGCGGCGGCATCGGTGCCATCCTTTGCCTTGACAACGACGATCGAATGGGTAAACCAGGAGCCCTCCGGCTTTGATTCAACCGCCTCTTCCACTCCCGCCGTAAATTCCTCCGTCGTAAGCCCGAGAATATCCGTGCAGTTATCGGAGTCGATTGCGTTATGACTGCACTCTATTGATTCAATCCCGTATTCCTTGTCTGTGTCAAGCTCGATTGCCTTTTTTATAATCTGATCCAGGATGTCTCCCGCTTTACCGTTGAATGCTGTCTTTGCTTCACAAGTCACGGTTGCTGTTTCGGAGGTTTTTTGCGTGCTTTTTCCGGTTTCCTCGGGAGCTTTTTTGTTTTGACAGCCGGACAATAATGCTGCCGTGATAAAAAAGGCGAGAACCAATGTAAATGCTATTGTGTTTTTCATTTTTATGTATCTCTTTCTCTATTTTATAATTTCTATTATTTCGCCGATTGTCGAGCATAAATCCGTCTCGTCTTCGGCGGCGATATAGCAATAAGAAAACCCGTTGTGTTTCCATATAGCATAATTATAATTATCCATAGAATAATAATATACCGATATGCCATCTGTGGTTTTTGATCCTGTCAGCTTTGCGCCGAATATCCCGCTGATGTCTCCGGTGCCGTGCGCGGCGCTAAGCTCTGAGCCGTCGCCGTATCTGACACAGCCCTTTTGAGCCTCTCCGTTAAAAGAATATATCAGATATTTATCCGGAGACTTTTCCGTCAATACGGGAAAATCGAATCCGAGGTATTTTTTCATTTCATCGGCTGACGATACTTCGGTAATCGGTGATACCGCCTTAACCGGTTTTTCATGATATAAAGCATTGCGCAAAACAGCGCCGCCAAAAATCATAAGGCACAGGCAGGCGGCCAGCGCGGATATGCCGCGCATATATCGGAGCCGCAGACTTCGCTTTTCAAGAAGAACCGCAACTTTTAGCTTTTCCGCCGAATCAATGGCTAAGGCGTTTTCAACGGCTTTGTCGTCAATGCTTCCGATGGCGTCGATCAGCTTATTCATTTTCAATATGATACCCCCTTTTTTCAAGATATTTTTTTAAGTCATTTCTTATCCGGAACAGCTTTATACCGACATTGCTTTCGCTGATTTCAAACCGTTTTGCAAGGTCCTTGACGCTTTCCGCAAAAAAATACCTCCGTATAAACAAAACCCTCGACTCGATCTTCAGAGAGCTTATATATGCGTTTATATAATCAGAAAGTATCCTGGAATCGGTTTCATCATCAAAAGAATACTTATCCGCGATGTCATTCTCCAATTCCGACAAAAGCACCTTGAAGCCGCTTCCTTTTTGCCTTGTCTGGCTTTGTCTGTATTTATCTATTGATATTTGACGCGCTATTTTACACAAAAACGGTCTGAAATGCTGAGGTCTGTATGGCGGTATGATATTCCACATTTTCATATATGTATCATTTACGCATTCCTCCGCGTCAGAATAATCGTTCAGAACATTGAACGCAATGGAAAGAATCAGTTTGCCGTATTTATCTGATAACTGTCCGAGTCCGTTTTCAGAATGAATATAAAGCAAATCAAGTATTTCGCTGTCTTCCACGCCGGCCTCCTTGGTTTTGAGTACTCATCTATAATAACGAAAAAAAATAGAATTCATTACAATGTTTTAAATTATAGCATTAATTTTTTTGCCGTTCAACTCTTCGCGGCATATAAGCCGTACTGTCCTTTGCCGTTAAAGAAAAAACTAATATGCGATAGAAGTAAATATAATAGCAATTTCAGGCGCGGCCGCGCTCCGGATAAAGCATATATTGAAAAAAATGCTATAATAAATTATCTGTTAAATTATAAACGATAAAAAAAACAAAAAAATTTGAAAAACCTCTTGCGCAAACCGCTCATTATGGTATAGTATATAAAAGTCTTATTTCCCGCGCGCGAATTTTCGCGGGCAGAAAGTATGGAGGCTTAATCATATGCTGCCGCTTGATAAATTTACCGCAGACGCGCAGAGAGCCCTTGTCGAATCGGGCATAGACGCGTCGAAAGTAACGGTTTGTCTGCGTCTCGACCTTGATTCCGAGGGTAATTTCGGTGAGGATTGGTTTTTTCTGTGCGATAAGAAGCTTTATCGCATGGGTATGGCTGTGTATTCGGATTTTCCGGGAAAACCGGGCAAAACAAAAGCGAATACCAAAAAATCATCACCTGAATTCACGCTCCGGGGCAAGGTCGATTTTATTTGTCCGCTCGAGGAGCTTTCCGAGTTCGGCGTAGACAGCTTTGTTTCTTCAAACCGTTTTACCATGAAACGGGGAGACTCGACAATAAACCTGGGCTTTTGCACAAACGCAAAAAAGCAAAAGCTGTTCTGCTTCATCGATATATGCGAACGTATTTCCGGAGGACAGGAAATTTTAGATGACGACAAGATGTTTGAGGCGTTCAATATTTACTGCCCGAAATGCGGCCGTCCGTATAATGACCGGGACAGAAAGCTTTGCCTCAACTGTCTCAACAAGGGTGCGATATATAAACGCCTTTTAAAATATTTTACTCCATATAAGAAGCAGTTTGTTATTATATTCCTGTGTCTTGCCGCCTCCTGTGCCATTTCACTGATAAACCCGTTCCTCGGCGGTTCGTTTTTGTACGGCCGGGTGCTGAATATCAACGAACCCGACAATTTCATCCGCGGGAACGTGTGGCTTGGCGTCGGAATCATCTTTTTTATCGCTGTACTGTCGCTTGTGATACAGATCATCCGTTCGCGTGCCAATGCCGAAATGTCCGGAAATGTCACGCTGAGCATGAAGCTTGATATATTTACGGCAATGCAAAGCCTGTCGCTGTCGTATTTCAACAACAACCAGACCGGACGCCTAATAACCAGAGTCGATTACGACGCCGCCACGGTAAGGGGCTTCTTCACGGACAGCCTGCCGGCTCTCGTCGTGAACGTTGTGACCTTTGTCACCGCCGCGATTGTTATGTTTTCGATAAACTGGAAGCTGTCTCTGATAGTGTTCATTCCGGTTCCTATAATCATTATAATAATAAAGACCATGTTCCCTAAGCTTTGGAGAGGATATACGCTGCGTTGGCGCCGCAAAAGCTCCATGAACGCGATGCTCGGCGACAGCCTTGACGGAATACGAGTCGTGAAGGCGTTCGCCAAGGAAGAAACCGAAACCAACCGCTTCACGAGATACAGCGACAGACTGATGAAGGCGACATTAAAGCTGAACGCCATTCAGCTCTGTATATTCCCGATCATAGGACTTCTGATAACGATGAGCAGCGAGACAATATGGGGCTTCGGCGGCATACTTGTCATGAAGCGCCTCATGGATTACGGAACGTTTATTACATATATCGGATATACCGCGATGATATTTTCGCCGCTCCAGTTTTTCACCGAGGTGTCGGATCAACTTACCAATACCGCAAACTCGGCCCAGCGTATGTTTGAAGTCCTTGATACGATACCGGAAATATCCGAAAAGCCGGGCGCAATAGATTTAAAGGATATGAAGGGCAAGATCGAATTCCGCGATGTATGCTTCTCATACAACGCAAACCGTCCGATACTCAAAAACGTATCCATGACGATTCATCCCGGAGAGGCCGTGGGGCTTGTCGGACATACGGGCGCGGGAAAATCGACGATCGCCAATCTGATCACCCGTCTTTACGACGTTATTTCCGGCGAGATCTATATTGACGACATAAACATAAAGGATCTCACGATATCCTGCATACGCAAAAATATGGCGATAGTGTCACAGGAGATATTTCTGTTCAACGGAACCATCGCCGACAATATCAGATATGCTCGTCCTGATGCTTCCTTTGAGGAGGTCATCGCCGCGTCAAAGGCGGCAAACGCGCACGATTTTATTATAAACCTTCCGAACGGTTACGAAACGCTCGTCGGCACCGGAAACAGATGGCTTTCCGGAGGCGAACGCCAAAGAGTCTCAATTGCCCGCGCGCTTCTTCTGAACCCAAAAATCCTCGTGCTCGACGAGGCGACGGCGGCCATGGACACCGAAACCGAGCGGCAGATACAGGATGCGCTTGCGCGTCTGATTGAAAGCAAAACCACCATAACAATAGCGCACCGTCTTTCAACCCTGAAGGACTGCGATACGCTTTACGCAATCGACGACGGCCGCATCGTCGAATCGGGCACTCACGCAGAACTTATAGCCAAACGCGGAGTATACTTCAAGCTTTATTCGCTGCAGGCGGAAGCTATGAAAAAAGTCATCGCGGAATGACCGTACGGCCGCCGCAATAAGAAAGGATGGTTCTTATGGCAGAGGAAAAGAAAACCGCCGGATGCAATCAAAACGGATCGGCTAAGACGGCGGATAAAAAAGAAGACGCAAAACCTGCGGAAAAAGATCCCGGGGAAGCAAAACCCGAAAACACAAAGCCTGAGGAAACGAAAGCCGCCGCGGATGACGACGAGGAAAACATTGAAGACCTGTTTATCCCGAGACGCGTATCAATACCGCTCACAAAAGAGAATGCGCGTTTTTTCCGCTCCCAAGGCGGATTGATAAGCCTTGATTTTACAAATCACAAGGGAGAAAAAGAGATCGTGGAGCGCGTCGTCGTATACCGCGCGTTTCCGATCACGAATCCGGACGAATTTCTTTCAGTGCGCGAGCCCGATTCAAAAAAAGAAGGCAGAGGGCTTGAAATCGGAATGATACGCCACCTTTCAGACATGAGTGAGGAATCGCGGGAGGTAATTACCGAGGAGCTTACGCGCAGATACTTTTCACCGACAATCACAAAGATCAGGAATGTCAAGGAAAAATTCGGGTATTCCTATTGGGATGCCGACACGACCTCCGGACCGGTGACCTTTATCATGTCGAATCCGTTTCAGAATATAAGGGTTCTCGAGGACGGACGCATTTTCATGCGCGATATGGACGGAAATAACTTTCAGATACCCGATTCCAAATCGCTCGACCCCGCAAGCTATAAAAAAATAGAAGTATATCTGTGATACGGACCGAAATGCAGTCAATTTTACTTGATTGCGTTCGGCATATGAGGGACAAGCAATGAAGCTGATGTATGACATGCCCGAAAAGGACGCGGCTGTATTCGCCAGAGAATCCGCCGGGCAGAAACTCCTTTACTGTGTGCCGTTTAATATATATGAAGAAAAATATATGACCGGATATCTCGCGATTACCCGGGCGTATATTTATAAAATACTGAACGGCAAGCTTATAAGTGTTTATCCGCTTTCCGGCGCATCCGGCTTTGCCACGGAGCAAATGTACGGAAGCTGTGGATTTTATGGCAGGATATCAGGCAGCACGACGCTTATATGCCGGTTTATCGGCGGACGCCATCTGCCGAGGTATCAGGTCATCGCGCGCGCATGTGAAATTCTCGCAGAAGCTCCGTCCGACAATGCGATCACAAATTCATCAGAGGAGCGTTTCTGTCCGAAATGCGGACGACCGTATGTGAACAATACGAAGATATGTCCGTTCTGTCTTAACAAAAAAGAAGTGTATATGAAGCTTTGGGCGCTTACAAAAGGGCTGAGATTCATGATATTCTCTCCGTTTATGTTCTCCTTCGTGACGCTTGCGATAAGCTTTATTTCGCCGTATCTTCAAAGGGTCGCGGTTGATAAGTACTTTCAGCCGCAGAATCCTAATTATATTATGGATGCGGACACGACTCGGGGCTTTATCGGGCTGGTCGCGCTGATAGTCTCAATCGCGTTTTTATCCCGTGCGATAAGCGTATTGCAATCTCGTCTTTTGGCTGTCGCGGCGGGCAAATTCTCCGTCGTCATGAAGACGCTGCTTTACGAAAAAATTTCAAAGCTTTCGCTCGGCTCGATAAATAAAAAATCAACAGGCGACCTAATGGGACGCGTCAGCAACGACACGGACGTAGTGGAAAGCTTTATAATCAATCAGTTTCCGAACATATTCATTCAAATCGTCTCACTTGCCGGCGCCGCCGCGCTGCTTTTGTTCATCAACTGGGTCATGGCTCTGTTCATAATAATTCCGATACCGTTTGTCATGTTCATTGTTACAAAATTCTGGAGTTTCATACAACGGCGTAACATGAAAGCATGGATGGCCGGCTCGCGCCAGAACCGTCTTTTACAGGATATTCTTAACGGAATCCGCGTCGTAAAGTCCTTCGGGCAGGAAAAAAAGGAAATCGAGCATTTTAAAGAAGCGAATGTGGTTTATACAAAGCTTTCAATAGAAAACCAAAAATATTGGGATACGCTTTTTCCGATTTTAAGCTTCATTGTGGGCATCGGACGTTATCTGATCCTTTTCTACGGCAGCTTTATGGTGCTTGGAAATCAAATGCTGTTCGGCGAGCTTCAGCAGTTCAATTCAATGGCGGCGTATGTGTATTCGCCTTTGATCTGGATCACTAATATTCCTCGCACAGTGTCCAACTTTCTTACCTCGGCGGGAAAGATATTTGAAATTCTTGAGGAAAACATAGAAATATCCGATATCGGGCTTCCTCTTGATATCAAAATCGAGGGCGATATATCCATCGATGACGTCACCTTCGGATACGAAAGCTACGACCCTGTGCTTGAGCATATTAACTTTGATATAAGGCGCGGAGAGATGATTGGCATCGTCGGTCATTCCGGCTGTGGAAAGACGACGCTTATCAATCTTATCATGCGTCTGTACGACGTCAACGAAGGCACGATAAAGATCGATTCGGTCAATATTAAGGATATTTCACAGCATGCGCTCCGCAGTCAGATAGGTGTGGTGCTTCAGGAGACGTTCCTTTTTACCGGAACAATCCGTGAAAACATCAAATACGCTTCGCCGTTCGCGACAGACGAGGAAGTTATCGAGGCGGCAAAGATTGCCAACGCGCATGATTTCATCGTCTGTCTGCCTGAGGGTTATAATACGATGGTCGGTGAAAAGGGATACAGCATGTCCGGCGGCGAACGCCAGCGTATAGCGATAGCCCGCGCAATACTCCACGATCCGAGAATACTCATTCTCGACGAAGCGACCGCGTCTCTCGACACGGAAACAGAAAAGCTCATTCAGGACGCTCTCGCGAAGCTCTCCAAAAACCGCACCACGCTTGCGATCGCTCACCGTCTCTCAACGCTGAGAAACGCGGACAGGCTGCTTGTACTCGATAAAGGCCATGTCGCGGAATTCGGAACTCACGAGGAGCTGATCGCCAAAAAAGGAATTTATTACAAGCTGGTAATGGCTCAGCGCCAGATGGCGAAAAGCCTTGCGAAAACGGGCAGGGCGGGATGAAAACAATGCTTCCTTTAAAAAAAGCAGATCACCGGAACAGGGTTTATCTTGTTCCGGTGAGTTATTTGGTGTTCTGTTAAAATATTTAACTCAATTGTTATCTGTTTTATCAAATATCCTTAACTTTGGGAGTCCGTCATCTCCGGTATACCAGATGTTTTCATAATCAAATCCGCTGAAATATTCGGCATTCGGTGTTTCATCCGGAGACACAATATAACAGTTCATGATATTAATTTTAAATTTATTGGTTGACAAAACCTCTTCGTATTCCTCTTTTGTTAAAGCTTCTGATATGGTTTTTGAAAGCCATTCTGATTCATTGGTCATAATATCGGTCAACAAATGATAATACCCCGTATTATCATCAAGCGAGCATGTTTTAAATGCATCTATAAACAAGGACGAGCCCTTGCCCTGTGATTCAGGCCAAATGAAAAAAGCACGGAATTTTGCACACATAAAATCTCCTGATTTTTCTTTGATCTTATTACATATTGATTCAAATACTCCGGCTTCAATAACGGCGGGGATTTTGTTGTTTGCTTCATCGTATAAACCCAAAAAGCTTACATTATCAATGTTTCCATGACATCCAGAGCCTTTGTAATACGATGTGAGAGCCGCATATGAAAAGCCGCAAAGCCCGCCGACCTTTGAATGTATAGTTTCTGATGTCCCTTTGAATTCAAAGCTGACGTCGCTGATGCACGAGTCTATTAAAAAAGCCTTGCCGGTAATTCCCCCGATGTAATAAGAATAACTAGACATTATATTTATAACGGAATTCTTTACTTCACAGCCGGCGATGATAAACGATATACCGGATATGATCCCGGCATAATATGTTTCTGACGAAATAGTAAGCTCGGCTCCATCAATTTTCAGGCGCTTTATAATCGGAAACACCAAAGTGTCTTTATTATATGTTTCCATGTCTTCGCCATTTTCATTGGGTTCAGTTGTTTTTTCCATCATGCTTGATGTTGATGCAGAAGCGAACAGCCCCGCATTTCGGCATGAGCTTCCGTCGATTTTTAAATTGAATATTGTATGACCGTTTCCATCAAAAATTCCTTTAAAACCTTCATCAATTTTTTCACTGTTGCCTATAGGCAAGAATCCGTTCTCGTATCTGCCGCCGGGCGCATATTCGGAATCCGGAATATTTATGTCGTTCATCATTATATAGCTGCCGGATAAATTTTGACGAACTGTCTCGAGGTCATCAAGAGTGTAAATCGCGGTATATCCCTCCGGTATTTCAGTGGTCACAGGCTGATAAAGGAAATTCAGATTAATATAGTTTCTGAATTCTGGTATAACCGCATATGCGGTCAGAGGGAGTAAAATAACAACCGCAAGAGCGGCGGCGATAATCCCGGTGTACCTGCCGAAATTTATTCTGCGTGACTTTTTATGTGCGGAAGCCGGGGAGCTTTCCGTTAAATGTTCCTTTATTGATGTTAATACTTCTTCTTTGTCAAGACCGGATTTTTTTGCCGCTGATTTTAAATCATTGTTACTAATCAATTATACACGCCTTCCTTTCTGATACGCACTCGTCTTTAAGCGGTGCGGAATTTGAATATTTTTTGGAAAGTATTTTTACTGTTCGATAAATACGGTTGCATACGTTTCCGTAAGACATTCCGAGTGTATTTGCAATATCGGCTATCGGAATTTCTGCGGAATAACGCATTATGAATATTCTGTAGGTTATAGCGTCAAGCTTTGAGATGGTTTCCCATATTTCGTCGAGTGTTATACGGTCAAGTGCTGATTCTTCTGCCGATGTGTCCGCGAGAAAGGCAGCAGCCTGTGGGTCAAGCGTCTCGTCATCAAGAGAAATGTTTCTTTTCGAACGGTTTAATTCACCGTATTTATGACCCATTTCATGCTTTGCGCATGTTTTAAGATATGCTGTTGCTTCATTATCCGGAATCATGCCATGCTTTATTATTCTGTCATAAAACGATAGATAACTTGACTGAATTACGTCATGTGCGCCATCCGGGTTTCTTATTCTGGAAATGACATATGCGCATATCTCACGATAAGATTGATCATACACTTTTTCGAAATATTCATTTATGGCTTTTTTATCCGTTTCAATCGCCTCCTTTTTATAAAACTAATTTTCTCCGCGGTTTATTTCGGGTGTATACTCCCTACACTTACTATAAGAGTGATTTGGCTCTTTTTTATCACAGAGAGAAAAATATTTTTGCTTGTAGGAGAGAGAATGGTATGTTATAATTATCAGAAAAGAATCAGTATTCTGTGGTAGGTTCTATCCTTTATTCAAAATAGTATAAAATATTATTCTACTCGGCTGAAATTACATGTTTATATATTACCATTTATGTTTATATATTTCAAATATTATGAATTATTAACTCGGCATTTAAATAATTACCGCAAAACAAGACTTGTTTAATGTCTGCTGAACAATCATAAAACACATACAACAGTAAAGAAATGATAAAAACAATGATTGTTAGAAAACAAGCGGTAATCAATGGATACCGAACTCTTAAATTAATGATTTTACGTTCGGAAACGGCATTATTCAATAAGCATTGTTTAAATGCCGTTTTAATAGCAATGTCGGATGATACATTCCGCTCAGATAAGAAAGGGAAATTATGTTTAAAATCACTTCTGCGGACGCTTCGTTTGAAATTAAAAAGCTGATTGCGCCGTTCGGATTCAAAGGTAAATACGTAGAAAACATATGGTTTGCGAACGTGACGCTCGGCTCCGGCGATATCGGCGCGTTTTCCCGCTCCGTGCAAAGTCCGCTCTGGTCTGACAGCGCGCTTTTCAAGTCCGTGCCTGTCGCGGCCTCAAATGCGATGATGTTCGCCATTACCTGCCGCGGGCTTAAGCTGATAGAAGGAGAGAGCTTTTCGCGTCCGGAAGAGGTTGAGGAATTCTTGCTGCCAAAGCTTCTTGGGTATGCGCGTGATATCTCCGGACTAAGCGACATCAGGACAACCTTCGTGTTAAACGCGCTTGTTGCCATAGATTATGCGGCTTGGGAGCTGTACGCAAAGTTGAATTCTCTTTCCGGATTTGATTCCATCATTCCGGATTACGCAAAAAGCGCTCTTTCATACCGGGCGGAAAAGATGCTGCGCATCCCGCTTGTGACATATGGTCTCAATTCTGAAGATATTTTGTCGCTTATATCCGACGGGAACTATTTTCTAAAGATAAAAATCGGCAACGATCCCGACAAGGACGGCGATCAAAGGAAAATGCTCGAATGGGACAAGGCCCGCCTTTCTCAGATACATTCGCTTGCGCGCGATATCGAGAATCCGTATTCCGAATCAAGAACCGTTCCTTATTACCTTGACGCCAATGGCAGATACGAAACAAAGGAGCTTTTCTCGGAATTTCTGGAGCATGCCGATAAAATTGGCGCGCTAAGTCGCATTATATTTATTGAAGAACCATTTGACGAGAGAAAGGAATATTTCGTCGGTGATCTTCCTGTCCGCATAGCCGCCGATGAAAGCGCCCATTCGCTCGAGGATGTAAAGCGGCTCGCGCAGCGCGGTTATGGTGCGGTCGCGTTAAAGCCGATCGCGAAAACTCAGAGTGAAAGCTTTAAGATTGCGGCGTTCTGTCATGAACATTCGATTCCGGCTTTCTGTGCCGATCTTACCGTGCCGCCTGATATGCTGGAAAACAATAAAAAATTCGCCGCGCGGCTGAAGGCTCTGCCGGGTATGCTCGCCGCCGCGGTCGAATCGAACGGGCATCAGAATTATCCCGACTGGGATAATATGCTTTCGACGCTTCCGCCGGAAGGAGCGGAATACCGCGTGATAAAAAACGGTGTTTATTCTCTTGATTCGGGATTTTTCAAGCTTTGAAAAGCATATATTCAAATTTGCGTTTCCGCCTGCAGACAATACTGAAAAATATGCGCTGTTTTGTGAATAAGCCTTGCATTTTGATCCTGTTTATGTTTTAATTACTATTGACACATTGAAATAATTGCCGCTTGTTACTGCAATAGACCGATATGTGCTTCTAATGCTAAAACAGCCGAAAGGATCCTCTTATATGAAAAAATTATTGTCTGTTATTGCCGTTCTCACGGCTGTATTCATACTATTGCCCGCAATGTCTGTGCTTCCTGTCTCAGTCGCGGCCGCAGATGAGGAAGAAAAGGAAATCATCTTTTCCGATGTCGCCGCAGCCGACTGGTTTTATGACTGCGTCAAAATAATGCGTGATAAAAATGTCATCGGCGGTTATCCCGACGGAACCTTTCTTCCCGAAAACAACGCAGGCCGCGCCGAAGCCCTGAAGCTGATTATGGGTGCCGCCGGATATGATGTCGCCACACAGCCGGAAGAAGGCAACTGGTATGAAATTTTTACAGCGGAAGCCCTGGATAAAGGTCTTATCGATGACGCCTTTGTATCCGATATGGAAGGATATATCACGCGCTTTGAATTTGCTCACCTCATTGTCGCCGCTCTCGGGCTGTCCGTCGACGAGCTTCCGGCATCCGTTTTCATCGATACCGACGACAGCTGCGCCGTCATCCTCAATACCATCGGTGTATTTTTGGGCGAGCCCGCCGGAGAAGGTGACAGCCAAAAAGCGTTTTACGGCGATAGATTTCTTAAACGTTGTGAAATGGCGGCGGTCGTATTGCGGACAATGCGCTATGTCGATAAAATAAACAGTTTACTTCCTACTCCAGACGGATCTGAGCCTCAGTATTCTGCGATCATCACCGAAGACGAATGCCTTGATCTCTTCCGCCGTCTGGCTGTCTCGAACGACGGTCAGGTCATTTACTGCACGGTCGGTGCCGACGCGGTCAACGGGCGCGACGCGACCATGTCCAATATTACGGATATGTTTGAGCTTTGCATGGCGGCATACGAAGAATGCCTGTCAAGCTATAATTATCTGCGGATTTCCACATTGACCAAATCTGGTGGTGTTACATATACCATCACCCTCACAAACAGTGAAGGATATCCTGCCGCCGAGCGCGTTTCAGAGGCGCTTGCGGCCGCGGAAAAGCTCTATATTGAAATCTGGGACACGATGCCAAACACCGCAACGCAAACCGATTTTGCCGCCGCCATTCTCGACCGCATCGTTCTCAGCTGCGAATATGACCTCACCTATTCACAAGCATCAGGCGACGCCTATTCCTGCCTTATCCTAAATAAAGCCATCTGCGGAGGCTATACATCAGCGTATAATATGCTGTTAAAACGCGCCGGCATAAAATGCATAGCCGTGCCCGGCGAAGCAACCAGCGACGGCACAACGGAAGGACATATTTGGTCATTCGCGCAGCTCGACGGCAGCTGGCTTTACATCGACTCCACATGGTGCGATCCCGTGCCGGATGTCGCCGGACGCACAAGCCGCACATACTTCGCTGTCGATTTCGACTCGCTTTCCGAGACGCACAGTACTCAATATACAAAGGACAGACTCATCCAGTGCGCGAGATAAAACTAAAATCAATTTTTAAAAGCACAGCTTCACGCGCAGACGTGTAACTGTGCTTTTTATAATTTTAATCAAATAATCATTAAAAAAGTCGAGAACATATCAATAACCTATGTTATAATATTGATACTTCATGAAGTAAATCTAATCGGGTGCGTAATATCTATGGATTATTATATTATCATATGGTCGGTTGTTGTATTTGTGGAAAACAGAATTCAATCGGGTTTTCTGTATACCGAATTGGAAAAAGCAACAGGATTCTCAATTTCCCATATTCGTTCTGTTTTCAGAAAACTCACAGGTAAATCGCTTTCACGTTATGTGTTGAGCCGAAGAATTTCTCATGCCGCCTTTGATATAATTCATAGCGAGAGTCTTATATTAAACATAGCTTTAAACTATGGTTTTAATAATCCGGATACATTCACTCGCGCTTTTTTTCGATTTACAGGTTTTACACCGCATGAGTTCAGAAAACAAAGGCGAACAGTCGGCAGTATAAAGCTCTGCTCAGGAGTTTACGGAGTATCAGAAAGGACACAAATAATGGATAGCATTAAAAACAAAGCAACCGGAAGTGTTGTTTTATATGGCGTCCCAAAGGTCGGATATGGCATTTACGGATGCACGCCTTTCCCTATTTGTTTAAAAGGTGCGGCAAATTATCTCGGTGAAGATATTGATTATGACTATGCTATGGCTTCCAGCGGCGCGGCATTCCGTCTTGTATGGGATGAAACCTGTTGGAATGGCGGCAATGTCGATGTTCTGAATACATTTAACGATCCTATCATGGTTATTAAACACGGAATCGAAGCTCTCGGACGTAAATTTACGCTCATAGGAAGAGAAAACCGCTTGACACACAGTGATCCCGCAAAATTCTCTTCCATTCAATCAAACGCGACAAAGGCAGATTTTATTGAATTCATTAAAGAACAAATAGACAAAGGCCATCCCTGTATCGGTCTGGGTTTTATCGGACCGCCTGAGGCCTGTTTAATTACCGGATATCGTGACGATGGACAGACTATTCTCGGGTGGAACTTCTTTCAGGACAGCCCTCAATTTGCTTCCCGTGTGAAAATTGATGATTCAGGATATTTTATAACAGATTCCTGGTGGGAGAACGAAGAAACAATAGCCGTGATGTCAATCGGCGATAAAGTTTCCCAACCGATGTCATTAAAGAATATTATACAGAATTCAATCGCCGCACTCTCGGGTCGCAAGCATGGTGATTATGCAAAAGGAATCATGGCATATGACGCGTGGAAAAGAGCAATAACCGATGAAAACCAGTTTCCAAAAGAACCTGTTATGCCGCTGCTTGCCGAACGGCTGATGTGTCAGGGCGACGCAATGGATTGTCTTGCCGACGGGAGGCATAATGCCGGGGTTTTCTTCGAAAAATTGTCAAATAATAATCCCGATCAGCCATTATTCAAGGAAATCGCGGAAAAATTCAAAGCTTTGACGCAAAACGTATACAGCATGTATGAAACTCTCGGGGGTTGGCAAAGAGACGAAAAGCAGATGATTGCGCTGGCAAAAGCAGAAAACCGCCGCAGGATTGCCGAATTTATTGATAAATGCAAGGTTCTCGACGAAGAAGCATTGTCTTTGCTTTTTCAATTAGAAAAATTGCTATAAAGAATCGATAAGGACCCTTTTGAAAAGGGTCCTTAATTTAAAGAGGGCGAACGAAGTTCGCCTCTACATATTTTATGGTATCTTATATTTTTTTCGGGCTTGTCCATGCGAAAAGCCCGCTTTTATCGCAGACCTCCGCGCGCACAAACGAATCCTGCGGCTTTATGACAAATTCCGCCGCCGTAGCTTCGCGCCGTCCGATCCGCGCGGTAGTATCCGCGTTCCAGAACGAGGCGCTGTAAAACTGTATGTATTCTGCGTCTGCGCTTACGCTGTATTTCCCGCCGAAAACCTTTTCCTCCGATATTACCGGACCCTGAGTCGCGTAAAAGCGCCCGGCTTTGACCGCGTCCAATATCGATTTTCCGGTCAGCTCCTCCGCATTTACATATATGAATCCGCGGAACAGCTCCTCATTGTAATAATGTGTGTCGTCGGAAGCGAAAAGCGGCAGCAGGCATCCTGCTTTTGCCGCGAGATCAAGTGTTGTCCCCGAATACGGACGCGCCGAAAACGGATATCCCGATACAGAGTTGTATATTTCCGCCCCCGCCAGCCCGTTCAGGGAAGCGATAAATTCCGGCGTGTTCAGCGACCATGCCGGATGAGCGAGTATAGCGGCTCCGCCGGCGGCGTTTATCGCGTCGATTATCTCCTGAACAGAGGAGTTTCTGTCCAATTGTGGCATATATTCCATGCCCGCTCCGACTATATGCGTCATTTGCGGATTGAAGGTGTGAAATTCGCAGCCGGATATAATTGTCAATCCGTCCGCTTCACAGCCGCTATAAAACTCCCAGTGATCAGTTATCGAAATAAAATCATATCCTTTTTCCCTGTATATGCGCGCCGCCTCCTCGGGGGCTTTTCTTCCGTCGCTGAGCGTCGTGTGCATATGAAGGTTCCCCTTGAACCATTTGCGTCCGTTTTTGTCTGTATACATTTTCTTCCCCTTTAATAATTAAACGGCAATTAAATAATCCTTGTCTTTAAAAGAAAAGCCCGTATATAAGAGTTTTTCTCATATAGCGGTCATTATTTAATTGCCGGGTTTATAACATAATCCGGATCAAAGATAAATTCGCGTATCTCTCCGACCGTGTCGCGGTTTTGGCGTGGCAAAGATACATATATATAATTCTCCGTATGACCGAATGACTTTCCTTCGGAGAGCTTTTCGATAAGCATTCGGGCATTTTCCCCGGTCTGAGAATTGACGAACCGTTTTCTGGTTTCAGAATGCAAAGCGGCAAGCTCGTCACAGCGAGCTTTCTTTATCTCTGCCGGTATCTGACCGTCCATTGCGGCGGCGGCGGTATTCCTGCGGGGTGAATACGGGAAAATATGCGCGTTAAGCAGCTGACCTTTCTCGCAGACTTCGTATGTATCGTGAAAATCCCCGTCGGTTTCGCCGGGAAATCCACATATGATATCGGCCGAAATCGCAGCGTTCGTATAAAATGACCGGATAAGCGCGAAAGCCTCGAGTATACGGGCCTTGTCATAGCCGCGCCGCATGCTCTCAAGCACGCGTGAGCTCCCGCTTTGAACCGAAAGGTGAAAATGCGGCATGATTTTATCGTTTAAAACGAGCGAGGATACGAATTCACGCGTTATTAGAGACGGATTCAGAGAGCCGAAGCGTATCCGCTCAACGCCGGATATTTTCGATATTTTTTCCGCGATGCGGCAGAGCGAATTTTTTTCTCCGGAATCCACGCCGTATGCGCCGACCTCTATGCCAGTAAGGACGATTTCCTTATATCCGTTGGCGGCAAGACGCCCCACTTCCGCGAGCGTATCCGCTTCCGGCCTGGACCGAACGCGTCCGCGTACAAAAGGAACATAGCAATAGCTGCAAAAGCTGTCGCAGCCGTCCTCAATTTTCACATACGCGCGGACATGCTCGCTTTCGGATATGCCTGTTTCTTCGTATCCGCGAACCGAGGATATCGGAGAAACCGCGTATCCCTCCGCCTTGCCTGATTCAAGCATTGACATAAGCCTGTCGGGAAGAGAGGCTTTTCCCGCGTTGCCGCAGAAAAAATCGATCCCTTTCATAGCTTCGAGCGTGGGGCGAAGCGCGCCCTGCACATAGCATCCGGCAGCGGCCGCTATGCAGCGCCTGCCTTTTTTCCGCTCATCTCCCGCAAGCGCGGCCGCGCGCCGTATTGCCTGGCGGCATTTCCTGTCGCTTTCCGCGGTCACGGTGCATGTGTTGACCAGATATATGTCACACCCCGGTTCCAATCCGACGATTTCAAATCCGGCGGCTTTGAACCTTTCCGCAAAATAATCAGATTCGTATTGATTTACTCTGCATCCGAGAGTCGTCAGTCCGACTTTTTTGGTCATATTTTGACTCTGCCTTTCCATTATTAAAACGGCATTTAAATAAGTCGTTTTATTAGAGAGAAAAGCCCATATACAAGAGTCTTTTCTCTCTTTTAGCGGTAATTATTTAATTGCCGAGTTAATAAAGTGATTATCTTTCAGACTTGTGTACCAAAACCCATCCTTTCGGAAAAGCGCTCCATCTCGTCGATAAATTCGGTCGCGGACGCGAAATAAGACGCGAATTCCTTTTCCTCGCACAACAGCCCGGTCGCAAATCTGACATTGCGTTTGAAAGAAAGAGAGACCCTTTCGTTTCCCGCCACGATAGGACACATGCGCTTTCCGCGCGGATCCATAACGAGCTTGATCATAAATCTCCCGTATCCCACCGGTATGACCCTGGGAAACAGCGGGAATATTCGGCACCAGAACGGACGTATATGCCGAAAATCGTGACATGCGATTTCTTCATCACATTTGCAGATCAGAGAATTGGTTACGCTTCCGTCCTCATTTTCATATTGCTTTACTTCAAAAAATTCTTTATATGGGAATTCCGGATCGGTATAGTACAGATGCTCGTAGGGCAAAAGCCAAACCTCTCCGTCGCCGCGGCAGCAGGCGCCGGAACAAAGAGCTCCGCAGTCGTATCTGCGCGGCGTCGCGGCGGACATCAGCTTCCTCGCTTTCAGAACGAGCGCAAGCAATTCATCGTTATTATTCATATTCTGCTTAATAAACAAATTCAAATTCAAAGCCGCAGACGGAGACAGTGTCGCCCTCTTTGACTCCTTTTTTCTCGAGCGCGTCGATGATTCCGTCATTCTTTATCACCTTTTCAAAATAGGAAAGGCTTTCGCGGTCGTATATGTCAAGCGACTGGACAATTCTTTCAAGCTTCTTTCCTTCTACGACATATACTCCGTTTTCATTAATAACAGTAAAGGAGCTGTCGAGCGAGACAGTTTCGGATTCCTCGGTCAGCTCAGGCTCATATTCCTTCATCGGAGGAGTGCTTTTCAAAAGCTCCGCTATTTTAGGTATGAAGCCGTCAAGCCCATCATGTGTATAGGCGGAAACAAAAATCAGATCATATCCGTTGTCGGCGCAGAATTCGGCGAGCTTGTTTTTGTTTGATAAATTTTCTTCGGTGATAAGATCGCATTTGTTCGCGCATATGAGCTGTTTACGGTTTATAAGCTGGGGATCGTATTTAATAAGCTCCTCATTGATCGCCTTTAAATCGGAAACGGGATCTCTTCCTTCGCTGCCCGCGGCGTCGACGACATGCACAAGAAGACGGCAGCGGTCGATATGGCGCAGGAATTCAAGACCGAGCCCAGCTCCTTCCGAAGCGCCCTCAATAAGCCCGGGGATATCCGCCATAACAAATGTGCCGCCGGGATATTCACATACTCCGAGTACAGGCGAAAGAGTGGTGAAATGATAATCGGCGATTTTCGGGTGCGCGGAGCTGGACAGCGAAAGCAGCGTCGACTTTCCGACATTGGGAAAGCCGATGAGACCGACATCCGCCAACATTTTCAACTCGAGAGTAAGCTGCCGTTCGCCGCCCTTTAGTCCGGGACGCGCAAACCGCGGAATCTGACGCGTCGGGGTGGCAAAATGCTTGTTGCCCCATCCGCCGCGTCCGCCCTTCGCGGCGACAAAGCGCCCGTTGGAGGAAATATCGAATAATATTTTTCCGGTGGCTTTATCTCGGATTATGGTTCCGGGCGGCACAGGGATCACGATATCTGCGCCATTTTTGCCATGAAATTTTTCCGTCATTCCGTTTTCGCCGTTTTCGGCAAGAAATTTATGACGATATTTGAATTTTATAAGTGTATTCTCGCCCTTTTCAACCTCGAAAATGACGCTTCCGCCGTTTCCGCCGTCGCCGCCGCTGGGTCCGCCCTTGGCGACATATTTTTCGCGGTGGAAAGCGACGCATCCGTTTCCGCCGTCGCCGGCCTTTATATATATATCACTTTTATCTATAAACATATTTTCTCCTGCGCCGGACTGATTGCCGCCGGCAAAGCAATAAAAAAACGGACGTTCCGAAAGGCGCGCAGCGCGATCGCTGGCGTCCCCGGAAACATCCGTCAAGCCGCATATACGGGCGGGAGACCCGCCGCAAAGCCCGGATCACCGGGGATTGCATTTATTTTGCGTAAACGCTGACTCTCTTTTTTCCGCCGACGGCATGTTCGAATTTTACAACGCCGTCAATGGTGGCAAAGAGTGTGTAGTCAGTGCCGCATCCGACATTTACGCCGGGATGAATATGGGTTCCTCTCTGTCTCACGATTATGTTTCCGGCGAGACAGGGCTGCCCGTCCGCTCTTTTGACGCCGAGTCTTTTCGATTCGGAATCTCTGCCGTTTTTGGTGGAGCCGACACCTTTTTTATGTGCAAAAAATTGCAAGCTTAACTTCAGCATGGTTTTATTCCTTTCTTATATATCGGATTTAACGCGGAGATTTTTCGGATGATCCTCCGATAAAGCACGGAGCTGATCGTAAAATCCGGTTAAAACGCCGTATACCGCCTCGTTCTCCGCTGGGGCGGCAAGCGCGAAAATCAGAAGCGGAATCGTTTCATCCTGCTTCGTTTCCGCGGCGGCGCCGAAGATCCCGGTAGATGTATTGATGACAAGCATCGCCATGGCGCTGACCGCCGCGCAGAGGATGTCCGCGCCCGCCTCGGCAAGGCCGGAGTGACCGCGCAGCTCAAAGCCGCGTATTTTCCCGTCGCCGTAATGCCGGAAGGTTGCCGTTATCATGACATATACCTTTTATTTTGCGGAAATGGTCGCTATCTGCACCTTTGTATAGGGCTGTCTGTGACCCTGCTTCTTCTTTTCGTTCTTTTTGGATTTGTACTTAATAATATAGATCTTCTTGTTTTTTCCGTTTTTAACCACATTGGCGGTAACGGTGGCTCCGGCGACGGTGGGTGCGCCGATAACTGTGCCGTTGTTGTCGGAATAAACCAAAATCTCGTCAAAGGTGACCGTTTCACCCTCGTTGACGTTCATCTTTTCCAGGAAAACGATGTCGCCCTCCTGAACCTTGTACTGCTTTCCGCAAGCTGTGAATACTGCAAACACGAAAAGCACCTCTCTTTCAACATAAGGCTCGCTGCCGTCGGGTAGTCTTCACAGACGTTTGCGACCCACAACACGCGGCAATTTACATTATAACATCGGATTTATCTTATTGTCAAGTGTTATTTATTATATTATTTCCGGTTTTACGGTAATCAGCAAATATTTTTTTCATGATTTCATCGTGTTCGTTTGCAACTTCTCCGGAAGCCACAAGATTAAGCGCATGTCTGAGCGCGCGGCCGATATCCGAGCCCGAAAGCCGTGATGAAAAATCCTCGCCTCTGACCGCGAGGGTATCAAGCGAAACGCATCTTCCGGATGCTCTGCACGAATTGTAAAGCGACATATCCGCTGTTTTCCCCGACACCGCGGCGGATAATTTTATCGCGTCGCCGACAATATCCGCTCCATGCGAAGCGAACGCGAGATACATTGAGGCTTCGTCTTCCGGGGTTTTGTCAGGATATGACAGTGTTTTAACCGCGCCGTCGATCAATCTCCGCTCAAATTTAAGCGAGCGCATGGCGATAAAAACTTCGTCCGGCGAAAGCCGGCACATCAATGCCGCCATGGCAAGCGAAAGAGGCGGCACGCCGTCTGAGTATAAAAATTTAAGGCAAGCCGCGGACGCGCCGGGGAGGATCACATTTATTATGTCAATATAATTTTCTATAACTGAGAGCGCAGATGGAAAAAGCAGCAGGGAGCAAAGCTCCGCCGTAATGCGTTCGGATGAAATCCGCCTTAAAAGCCCGGACATGACGCGAGCGGCGCGCGCCGTGTCTTTTTCTATATAAAAATCAAGCTTTGCCGCAAAGCGCAGAGCGCGCATTATTCTGAGCGCGTCCTCCGAAAATCTTTCTTCCGGATCTCCTATGCACTTTATTATACACGCCTTTATATCGGCAAGCCCGCCGAACATATCTGTCACTTCATAATCGGGCGGCGCGGCGCAAAGCGCGTTTATCGTAAAATCACGCCTTGAAAGATCGTCCGAAAGGCGGCGGGAAAAGATCACCTCGTCGGGATGACGACAGTCGGAATACTTCCCATCTGTCCGGTATGTCGTTATTTCAAAGCTTTTTCCGTCCGCGACGACTGAAACTGTTCCGTGAGACATCCCCACGGTGAAGGTTTTGAACGCCGAAAAGACCCGGCATACATCCTCCGGCGCGGCGGAGGTGGTTATATCGTAATCATGTGGGAAAGCGCCCATTGCGCAGTCTCTCACGCATCCGCCGACAAAAAAGGCTTCATATCCTCCGGAGCGGAGCAGCTCGATGATTCTGACAGCCGTGTCTGTGAAAAAGCGCGGATCAAGCTTCATAATTATTATAACACCTTGGACAAAAAGTCCTTAAGCCTGGGATTCTGCGGCGCGGAAAAGAATTCGGACGGATTGTTCCGTTCAAGCACGCGTCCCTCATCCATGAAAAGGACTCTCGTCGCGACCTCTCTGGCAAAGCCCATTTCATGAGTCACGACTATCATCGTCATGCCCTCCCTTGCGAGCTGCCTCATCAGGTCAAGCACCTCGCCGACCATTTCCGGGTCGAGTGCGCTGGTCGGTTCGTCAAAAAGCATGACATCCGGGTTCATGGCGAGCGAGCGGATTATGGCTATTCTCTGTTTCTGACCGCCTGACAGCTGACCAGGGTATGAATCTGCCTTTTCAAACAGTCCGACACGGTTCAAAAGCGAATCCGCCTTGGCGTCCGCCTCCTCCTGAGTCATTTTTTTAAGTTCGACCGGCGCAAACGTTATGTTTTTCCTTACGGTCATATGCGGGAATAGATTGAAATGCTGAAATACCATTCCCATACGCGTACGCACGGCGTTGATATCGACGCCCTTTTTGTTTATGAGCTTGTCTTCAAAATATATTTCGCCGGAGGTAGGCGTTTCCAGAAGGTTCAGACAGCGCAAAAATGTGCTTTTTCCGCTTCCGGAAGGGCCGACTATGACGACCTTTTCGCCTTTTTCTATCGTTTCGTCTATGCCCCGGAGCACATAGTTATTTCCGTCGAATGTCTTTTTCAATTCCTTAACGGTTATCACTTCTGCGCAGCCTCCTTTCGAATCGCTTTAAAAGCTTTGTCAAAATCATTACAAGCACAAGGTATATAAGCGCGACGACAAGTATCGGGTTCACCGCGTCGTAGGTTGTGTTTTTTATCGCGTTTCCCATTTTGGTCAGATCCTGAACCGCCACATATCCGGCGATCGAGGTTTCCTTTAGCAGGGCAATCATTTCGTTTCCGATGGCGGGTAATATATTTTTCATCGCCTGCGGAAGCACGATGCTCTTCATCGTCTGAGAGGTGCTCAGACCCAGCGAGCGTCCTGCTTCGGCCTGTCCTTTGTCAACGGACATGATCCCGCTGCGGATTATCTCCGCCGTGTACGCGCCGGAGTTTATGCCGAAAGTTATGATCGCGACCGGTATGCCGTCTCTTGCCGACACGAATATAATGAAAAACGAAATCATCAGCTGAACGGTGACAGGGGTGCCCCTGATCACCGTCAGATAAATATTGCATATCGCTTCCGGCAAACGCAGCCTTTTGTTTGAAACGGCGGCTACCTTTACAAGCGCGACGAGCGTGCCTATAACAAGACCGATCATGAGAGCGCCGACGGTTATTATCAGGGTTTTTCCAAGCCCGTCGAGTATCCACTCGTACCTCGAATCTACGATGAAGGTATTATAAAGCTTGTCGCCCCAGGCGGCGAAAAAATGCGCTATTGCGTTGAAAATTACTTTTATTGTCTCCATTTTCGGACAATCCTTTCCTGCGCGCCAAATCCCGGTAATGCGTCCGGAAAAAGAACATAAAACAAATAATGTCTACTGAATAATGCCGTTTTCGAACGACATGGTTTTAGCAGGTGAAAAACCAGCCAAAACCTACGGTATCCATTGATTGCCGTCTGTTTTGAACAATCATTATTTTTATAAATTTCTTACTGTCGTATGTGTTTTATGATTGTTCAGCAGATATAAAATAAAAAACGGCAGCCGGCGGCTTTTACGGTTTATACCGCAGCCGTCCGGTTGCCGTCAGGGTATTATCAGCCTTCGTAGTCTATATTGTATTGCGCGTAAATCTCAGCGAGCCTGCCCGATGCCTTGATCGAAGCAAGGGCGTCATTGATGGCCTTGAGGAGCGTGGAATTGCCCTTCTTTACGGCTATCGCATAGGTTTCTTCTGTAAGTGGTTCGGTGAGAACCTTTACCTTGCCGCTGTTTTCCTCAGCGAGAGCAAGTGCGGGAAGGTTGTCGATTACAACAGCATCTACTTTCCCGGCAATAAGAGCGATAACAGCCTCGGAGCCTGATTTATATGACTGTATGGTGTATCCATTCTCCTGGCAGTATTTTTCGCCCGTAGTGCCCTCCTGACAGGCGACGGTCTTTCCGGTAAGTCCGGAAACATCGGCTATAGCACTGTCGGAGGTGACTATTATGTTCTGAGATGCTTTGTAATAGTCATCTGAGAAATCGACATTTTTCTTTTTGTCTTCATCAGCGGTCATTCCCGCGATACCGACGTCATATTTGCCGCTGTCGATGCTGCCGACGATGGAATCAAAGTCGATATCGACGATCTCAAGCTCAACTCCTATGTATTTTGCGATCTCGTTGGCAAGGTCAACGTCAAATCCGACAAACTTTCCGCTTTCGAGTTGTTCGAAGGGAGGGAATGCCGCGTTTGTCGCCATAACAAGCTTTCCGCGATTTTTGATTGTGTCAAGTGTCGGAGTGTTTCCGCAGGAGGAAGCGAAAAGCGCAAAAAGCGTCAGGATGCTCATGATGAGCGCTATTTTTTTGATTTTCATTTTAAACCTCATGTAAAATAAGATTGATTTTATTCCGTTTATTCGGATACAAGAATAAATATACAGCAAATATGCAAATAAATCAATAGCTTTATTTGTTTTTTATTTATTATAGACATATTATGGCAATAAAAAACTCAACATTATATATTTAATGTCCTTTAATATTGACAAGTACTTGATATCATGTTAAAATATAATACACAAACTGTCCATTAAAAGCTTGATGTAAAGGAGAAATCATGAAAAATATTTCGCATCGAATCACACGTGTGATTTGCGCTCTGCTTGCTTTGATGCTCACCGCATTTGTTTTTGCTTCATGCTCCGACGGCAATACTCCCTCGGCTCAGACAAAAACAGAACCCACCGCCGCCACGGAAACCTCTGCTACAACCGGAGAGATCAGCCGGGAAAACACCCCGGACAAGCTTCCTGCCAACATCGACCTCGGAGGCGAAACAGTTACCATATACTCCAGAAACGGATATACAAAAAACTTCACGGCTGAGGATCTCACGGAAGAAATAATGAACGATGCCGTTTACAACCGTCAGCTAAAGGTTGAGGAACGACTCAAGGTAAAGATTCAGGTCGTGGAAAACGGCAGTGCCGAGGAAGTGGCAAGCAAGGTCAAAATTGCGGCGCAATCAAACAGCGACGAATGCGATATCGCCGCTCTGCGCAATTACGAATCCTACGGACTTATTACAAATAAAATCTTCTATAACTATTATGAAAATCAATATATCGACCTCACCGCGCCCTGGTGGAGCCAGGCGCTTATCAACGCCTCCACCGTCGGAAAAGACAGAATATACGTCCTGATGGGCGATATAGACTCCTCGTTTATATCATGCATACAAGCCGTTTTCTTTAATAAAGGAATTTATGAAAAGTATATAGGAAATCCCGACGAGCTCTATCAGACGGTCATCGACAGAAAATGGACCGTCGACAAGCTGATTGAGGTTTCTAAAATGGTTCACGACGATGTCAACGGCAACGGAACCAAGGACAAAGAAGACGTTTACGGATACGGCGCCTCTCCCTGCGCCAATCAGTCGGCATCGGTCAACGGCGTCAAGATCGCCTATTCCGCCTTTAACGCCGACGGTTATCCGGAAATGGTATTCAATAATTCCCATACGGTTGACGCCGTCAAAAAGCTTTACGACGCATTGTGGAATAACGAAGGCGCTTATGTCACCGCCGGCACACAGGCTGGTCTTGATGAGCTTACTGATAAATTTAAAAATGAAACCTTGATGTTATACAATATGAGCGTCAGCAGCCTCGGCACTTACCGTGAGATGAACACGGACTATACCGTGCTTCCGATGCCGATGCTCGACGAGGATCAGGGCGAATACTGCACTCAGGTCTCTGATGGTGCGGACGGCATTTCCGTTCTCGTCTCCTGCCCGGATTATGACCGCGCATGTATTACTCTCGAAGCGCTCGCGGCGGAAGGCTATCGCAGCGTGACCTATAAATACTATGAAACCGCGTTAAAGAAGGCATATGCCCGCGACGACAAGGTCGCTCAGATGCTCGACATACTTTCCAATACGGTTTATTTCGATTTCATGTTCCTCCACGGCTCGCTCTTTTCCAATATCGGAAACTTTGTCCCGACAAAGCTTCTTAGTAAGGATGCCGCCGGCTTTGGTTCCGAATATGACAAGATCAAAGACGTATATCAGAAAACGCTTGACGGTCTTCTCAAATTCTATCAGACAGGTGAAGAATAAGTAAGTATCCGAAGATTCGCTTAAGGACCCTTTTTCAAAAGGGTCCTTATAATACCTCTGAACTCATAAATCATTCCCGATTTTCAAAAATATATCGTCTGCACCTTAACAATTCTTAACTCGATTTCATCTTGATTTGTTCGGCATGTTTTATTAAAGCTTTTTCCTAAACATATATTAATTTTCTTAAGGAGACGAAAAGGATAATGAACATTTCACATTCGCGAGTCATCGCCGCCCTCCTCGCTTTAATGCTCACCGCCACTGTATTTGCATCATGCTCAGACGCAAAAGATCCCTCGGTTCAGACAAAAGCCGGAACCGGCTCCGTAACCCAGACCGACACGACAGAGGAAATGAGCCGTGAAAACACCCCGGACAAGCTTCCCGATGATATCGACTTCGGAGGCGAAACCGTAGTCATATACACGAGAGACACTTTTTCAAAGTATTTTACGGCAGAGGATATTACCGAGGAAATAATGAACGACGCCGTTTACAACCGGCAATTGAAGGTTGAGGAGCGTCTTAAGGTTAAAATCAACGCCGTCGAATGCGGCGGAGCGGCCGATGTCGCAAGCAAGGTAAAAACCATAGCGCAATCCAACAGCGACGAATGTGACATCGCCGCTCTGCGCAATTACGAATCCTACGGACTGATCACCGACAAGGTTTTTTATAATTATTATGAAAACGAATATATAGACTTTTCCGCTCCTTGGTGGAGCCAGGCGCTTATCAACGCCTCCACCATAGGCAAGGACAGGGTATACGTCCTGATGGGCGATATTGACGCGTCATTCATCGCGGCTATGCAATCCGTATTTTTCAACAAAGGAATATATGAAAAATATATCGGAAATCCAAATGAGCTATATCAAACTGTCATAGACAGAAAATGGACAGTCGACAAGCTTATTGAGCTTTCCAAGAGGGTTCACGACGACGTAAACGGCAACGGAATCCAGGACAAAGATGACATTTACGGATACGGCGCTTCTCCCTGCGCAAATCAGGCCGCTTCCGTCAGCGGCGTTAAGATCATTTTCTCCTCCTTCAACGCGGACGGATATCCCGAAATGGTTTTCAACAATTCCCATACAGTCGACGCCATCGCAAAGCTTTACAGCGCTATGTGGAATAATGAGGGCGCATATATCACCGCCGGCTCACAGGACGGCCTTAACGAGCTTACGGATAAATTCAAGAACGAAACACTCATGTTTTACAATCTCAGTGTGGGTTCCCTCGGAGCTTATCGTGAAATGAACACGGACTATACCGTGCTTCCAATGCCGATGCTCGACGAAGATCAAGGCGAATACTGCACTGAGGTCTCCACGGGAGCGGATGGCATTTCCGTTCTTATCTCCTGCCCGGATTATGACCGCGCCTGCATCACTCTTGAGGCGCTCGCGGCGGAAGGCTACCGCAGCATAACCTATAAATACTATGAAACCGCTTTAAAGAAGACTTACGCCCGCGACGATATGGTCGCTCATATGTTGGATATCCTTTCCGGTACGGTTTATTTCGATTTTATGTTCCTTCACGGCATGCAGTTTTCCAATATCGGGAACTTCATCCCGACACTCCTTCTGAAAAAGGACGCCGCCGGCTTTGCCTCCGAATATGACAAGATTAAAGACGTATATCAGAAAACGCTTGATAATCTTTTGAAATTTTATCAGACCGGAGAAGAATAAAAGCATCGTAGGATCATTAAGTTTTTGGGCCTTCTTTTAGAAAAGGTTCTTACAAATCGCAAATATCAATTGTTTTTATGAATCAGCTTTTTAGGGGTCCGGGGGGCTTGTTCGCGAAAAAGCCCCCCGGCGTTCCTTTAATAACAAACATTGAAAGGTTTGCCGAAATCAATGAAGCTCAACTATAAGCGCACGTTTTTTATCGGTTTTGCATTTATGTCAATCTGCGCCTTCTGGCAGATGTATGACAGCGTAATCCCTAAAATACTCGAAGGTACATTCCTGATGAAGGAAACGGCTGTCGGCGTTATCATGGCCGCCGACAATGTTCTCGCGCTGTTTATGCTTCCGCTTTTCGGCGCAATTTCAGATAAAGCAAATACTTCACTCGGGCGCCGCACACCGTTTATCATTATAGGTACTCTGTGCGCCGGCGTCGCGGCAATATTGATACCGGTTGCCGCCGAAGCTTCCAGCCTTATATTCTTCTTCGTCACATTGGCAATCGTCCTTATTGCAATGAGCATATACCGTTCCCCCGCGGTTGCGCTTATGCCTGATCTCACTCCGAAACCGCTCCGGAGCAAGGCAAACGCCGTGATAAACCTGATGGGCACATTCGGAGGAATTTTCACGCTAGTCATGATTTCCGTATTGAAGCCGAGTGTTTCCGGATCATATAAGCCGCTGTTCTTCGCTATTGTCGGATTTATGTTTATTTGTATTACCGTTCTTTTAATTACAATCCGCGAAAGAAAGCTCGCAAAGAAGATCGGGATTTACGATGTAGATGAAAATCGCTCCGACGCTTCAAAAACGGAATCTAAAATGGATCCGGCAGTCAAGCGTTCTCTTGTTTTTCTTTTGATCTCCATTGTCTTTTGGTTTTTCGCGTATAACGCCGTCTCCACCGCGTTTTCCAGGTATACAACCGCCGTATGGGGCGATACGACCGACGAATATTCCAAATATCTTATGAGCGCCACGATCACAGCGACATTAGCCTTCTTTCCCATTGGTCTGTTGTCCTCCCGCCTGGGGCGCAAAAAGGTCATTCTGGGCGGAATTGTGATTATGGCCGCGTCATTTTTTGCGGGATTTTTCTTCCATTCGGTTACTGTGTCTGCATATTTCGTTTTTGCCTTTGTCGGCATAGGCTGGGCGGCAATAAATGTAAACAGCTATCCGATGGTCGTTGAAATGAGCCGCGGATCAGACGTCGGGAAGTATACCGGAATATATTATTTCTTTTCAATGGCCGCTCAGATCGTAACTCCTATATTTTCAGGATTTTTAATTGAAAAGCTTTCAATAGGATACAGAATTCTTTTCCCGTATGCGGCTTTCTTTTCCGCCGCCGCGTTTGTGACAATGCTATTTGTACGCCACGGCGACAGTAAGCCTGACGCCGGAAGCGCCGCGGAAGCAGAAGAGGATGCATAAAGGCCCCTTTGCGGACGACCAAAGGTCGCCCCTACAATTTTGATGGGATTTATTAAAACCCATTTGTACATAATCATTAAAAATCGAAGGAAATCAACGTGGATACCATATTCATGCTCATAGGGCTTTTTATCTGCCTGTTTATTATTTACCTCTTTCTTATAATGCCGGCCTTTGACCGGCGCTGCGCGAAGGATTTTCGCCGAAAGCTCACGGGAAAGCGCCGTCTGATTGCCCACCGCGGGCTTCATTTCGCGGATAAGGTTCCGGAAAATTCACTCGCGGCGTTCTCTCGCGCGCGGGAAGCCGGATACGGGATCGAGCTTGACGTCAGGCTCACCTCTGACGGCGTACCTGTCGTTTTCCACGACGACGGCGCATCACGCATGTGCGGAGCTGATAAGCTCATAAAAGACATGACTTTTGAAGAAGTGAAAAATCTCCGCCTGCTCGGAACGGAAGAAAGGATTCCTACTTTTCAAGAAGCTCTTTCAGTTATCGGCGGAGCCGTTCCGCTGCTTGTCGAAATAAAATGCACTAAATTCGATAATAAGCTTTGCGAAAAAACCGCCGTCTTGCTTGACACATATCCCGGTGAATACATAATCGAATCGTTTCATCCGATGGCAGTTCACTGGTTTCAGCAAAATCGCCGTCAAATCGTCCGCGGACAGCTGGTGTACTCCTTTTCCAAAGAAGAAAAGAAGAAGAATTTTTCTTACCGGCTTCTCGAAAAGTTGCTTTTGAACCTTTTTTCACGCCCTGATTTTATTGCGTATCCCAAATCCGGTTACCGGTCGCTCGCTCTCTCACTGTGCGCCAAAGCGTTCGGATGCATGAAATTCGTCTGGACCGCGTCCTCTCTCGAGGAGGCGGAAAAGCTTCTTGGCTCCGCCGACGCCGTTATCTTTGAAAAAGGCTCGCTTTAAGGGATAAGGAAAACTTTAATATTTATCCTTAATCTCGCCGCGTTTTCTTTTACGGCACAAAGCAGGGGCAAAGCAATTTAGCTTTGCCCCTGTTTTTATCTATTTTGAATTGAGTTTCTTGCCAGGCTTCTTTTCTAAAGAAGCCGCGTATCCTTCGTATACCTCGTTCTCTTCTTTAGTCTCCCATTGTGTTGTCAAGATAGCTCTCATATGCCGCCATATCAAAATATCCGGTTCCCGTCAATCCGAAAAGAATCGTCTTTGCTTCCCCGGATTCGCGGCATTTTTCCGCTTCTTTTATCGCTGCATAAATGGCATGTGCTGATTCCGGCGCGGGAAGAATTGTTTCCGCCCTCGCAAACAACGTTGCGGCATAGAAAACATCCCGCTGCTTGACGGATATCGCTCTCATCAGCCCGTCATCGTAAAGCTGTGAAATGAGCGGACTCATTCCGTGATATCTGAGCCCTCCCGCATGATTCGGCGAAGGAATAAAATCACAGCCGAGCGTATACATCTTTGCTTTGGGCGTGATACGTCCGGTATCGCAAAAATCATACTCAAATTTACCCTTTGTCAGCGAAGGGCAGGAAAACGGCTCGACCGCGATAAATTCGGTTTTTGTGTTGTTTTGAATTTTGTCTCTCATAAACGGAGCGATCAAGCCGCCGAGATTGCTTCCGCCGCCCGCGCAGCCTATTACGATATCAGGATATTCACCGATAAGCTTCATCGCAGCCTCAGATTCGAGACCGATAATCGACTGATGAAGAAGGACCTGATTTAATACAGACCCGAGAACATAACGACAGTTTTCGGTCTTTACCGCGGTTTCCACCGCCTCGGAAATAGCGCATCCGAGGCTTCCTCCGCATTTTGGATCCACCGCGAGAATGCGGCGTCCGGCTTCTGTCGTGTTGCTCGGGCTGGGGATTACACTCGAACCGAACGTACGCATGACCGATTTTCTGTAGGGTTTCTGTTCAAAGGAGGTCTTGACCATATAAACGGTAAGCCCAAGCCCGAAATACGAGCATGCCTCTGACAGAGCGGTTCCCCATTGTCCGGCGCCCGTCTCGGTCGTAAGACACGTAAGCCCCTGTTTTTTAGCGTAATAAGCCTGTGCAATTGCGGTATTCAGCTTATGGCTGCCGGAGGTGTTTCCCCCCTCGTATTTACAGTAAATATGCGCGGGAGTGTCAAGCTTCTTTTCAAGGTTATAACAGCGGACGAGCGCAGACGGACGGTATATCTCGTACATTTCCATAATTTCGTCCGGAATGTCAAAAAAACGCGTGACATCGTCTGTTTCCTGCTTGGAAAGCTCTTCGCAGAATACGGGATAAAGATCCTCGGCCTTTAAGGCTCTGCCGGACTGCGGATCGATCAGCGGAGCGGGCTTATTTTTCATATCAGCCCGCAGATTATACCACTGCCGCGGAATTGCGCTTTCCGGTAATATGAATCTGTGAGGAATGTGTGACATAGTGTTAACTCCTTTTGCCAGTGGCAATTCAATATTACAGAAAAAGTCGGAATTGCGGCAAAACAAAAAAGCCCTGTCCCTAGAATACGGGACAGCGGCCTGTTATACCACCCGTGACATAGAATTTGCCGCGCTTAAGCAAATAAACGCGGACACATACGGCAAAATAAACTTATAGATATGCCGGAAAAATACGGCATACGGCAAAGAATCTGCTTATATGCGTTTCCGAAATAACGACCGGAATACCCGTCGGACATTACTTGCGTCTCTGAAGAATTGTAATCGACGCTTTCTCTCCGCTCTCATAAGTCCATTCTCCGATATCGCGAACTGCCGCACTCACACCATTATGCAACTCTCTGAAGCCGTTCAACCGAATACTACTCTTACTCAACGATTTTTTCTGTTTGGTATATTATAATCCGCTTATATCAAAATGTCAACAATATTTTTAATTTATTTAATATTTTTTTTTATGAAAACGGCACTTTTAATATTGTCAAACCTTCGGCAAAAGCATTTAATAATTGTAATTTATCAGGGATTCTGCTCTCTCAGCGAGCAAAAACAGCACTATTTTTGTTTATTATTGCCATTTGCAATAAAACAAAAAATAGTGTATAATATATATGTAATGATTTTTCAATTTAAGTTTAATGTCTTTTTAAGATGGGGATAATCATCACGGATGCAAATCGTCACGGAAAGGGTGGGTAAATTGATGAATATGACAGATAACATAAACTCGGATGAAGAATTCAGTATCGGTGAATATATTGTATATAAGGGCGTCGGTATGTGCATCGTAGAGGATATAAGAAATCAGGATTTCAATCTCTCGGGGAATCGCTTATACTATGTGATTCGTCCGGTCTATGACAAAAGCTCGACGGTATATGTTCCGGTTAATTCAGATGAAACTGGAGCCCGGATGAAACGGCCCATGTCCAGGGACGAATTGAATTTACTTATAAAAACAGCCTCTGAGAAAGATGAGGACTGGATCGAGGACGGCAAAAAGCGCGCCGCGCGGCTCGATCAGATCATTTCGTCAGGAGTAAAAATGGATATTTTACGAATGCTTAAAACCTTGGTCGATCATAAAAATTCAACCGAAACTCATAAAAAGCTTTACGCCTGCGACGAACGGTTTTTCGCCGCCGCAGGAAATATGGTGGCGGAGGAATTGGCATATGTTCTTGATATTCCGAAGGACAAGGCAATAAATTTTGTTTTGGGCGAAATGATGGGAATGGCGATATAACCGACGTCTCGCTGATCTTGATACCGGCTTTGCATTATACTGATCAATTATTAACTCGGTATTTAAACAAATACCGATAAAAGAGAAAAATCTTTGGTATATGGGCTTTTCTCTCTTATAAAACAGAGCTTATTTCAATGGCGTTTTAATGTTCATAATATAAGAAAAATCACCGTAACAGGCCTTTGCCGGACGCGTATTCGCGCCGCGCCCGTTTCGGTGATATTCTCTTATGTCTGCATCTATTCTAGCGGCAATACTATATCGCGTTAATTATATTTCTGCGCGTCCGGGCATCAGTATATATAATATATATATATATATTAATATACAGAGTAGAAAAGGCTTGAAAAATTCATATATTTTTGCTATAATTGAAATATTAAAATGCCAGTAAAATAATTGTTTTCGCCAATTCAAAAAGCCTTGGTTATAGGCGTTTAACTTGTGAATAAAGTATTTTTTTATCACAAAAAATGATATAAAGCAAAGGAAAAACACTGAAAAATGAATTCTCTTCAGGAACTGTTTTTACATATACTTCAGACTTTGCAAAAGGAAGAACAGCTTATCGATTCGTCATACAACATCTGGTTCAAGGATCTCGTGCTTTGCCGTCTGACTGAATCCACGGCATATGTGCTTGTCAAATCCGACTTTATGCTCGAGATTCTGACCTCCAGATACAAGGCGATGCTTGAAAAATACTTCAAGAAAACCATCGGATTTCCGATTGATGTCATATTCCTTTCGACAGAAAACGTCATGGGAGATATAAACGATGTCATTTCAAACCATATAAACAACGGCGGAATACCGGTCGGCGCGGAATCAAGCGCAGCGTTTCTTTCGCGCAGTAGAAAATCCGCCGCAGTTATTCCTTCCGGAGCTCCGACAGGTATGCCGGCAGGCACGCTCTCAGGCATACCGTTGGCAAAAAATGAAGAAAAGCCCTTCGTTCCGCCAGAAATTGAGCCGGAAAATAGGCCGGAGCCTCTGTCGGGCAACCTTACCTACAATGAGGAATACACCTTTGAAAATTTTATAGTCGGCAACACCAACAAATACGCGCACGCCGTCTGTCTCGCGGTCGCGAACAATCCCGCGAAGGATTATAACCCACTTTTCATATACGGTTCTTCCGGCGTGGGGAAAACTCACCTTCTGTTTGCCATAACCAATAAGATATTAAAATCAGGAAAGGCAAAAAACGTCCTGTATGTCAAAGGAGAGGAATTTACGAATCAGATGATCTCTTCTCTTGCCCAAAACAAGCCGATGTATTATTTCAGAGATAAATACCGCAATGTCGACGTGCTTCTTATGGACGATATACAGTTCATCGCCGGCAAGGTCGCTATTCAGGAAGAATTTTTCCATACCTTCAACGCTCTCCATGAACAAGGCAAACAGATAATTCTCACCTCGGACAGACCTCCTAAGGATATTCAGACACTTGAGGAACGACTTAAAACGAGATTTGAATGGGGACTTATCGTCGATATACAGCCGCCAGATCTCGAACTGAGAATTGCGATACTCAAAAGAAAATCCGAATCCATGGGAATAAACGTGCCGGATGAGGTGATTTTCTATCTCGCAGAGCAGATAAAATCAAACATTCGCCAGCTTGAGGGCGCGATTAAAAAGCTCAACGCATACAGCCTTTTAAACGACACGCCGATAGATATAAAATTCGCGAAGGACTGCATACAGGATATCGTCACCGGAACGGAGCCAATTTCAGTTACAATAGACAAGACGTTTTCAGTGGTATCTAAAAAATACGGTATTTCGGTGGATGATATCAAATCCAAAAAGCGTACCAAAGAGATATCCGAGGCCCGTCACGCGACCATTTACATTCTCCGTACGATAACAGATCTCTCCTCAAACGATATAGGACGTCTTTTCAACGGACAGCACCACACGACAATTCTGGCCGCCGTTGAAAAAATGAACAACGAGATATCTTCATCGCCTTCCGTCGAATACAGCATTTCAGAACTCATACGTATGATCAAATCATAAACAAATATATATTACATATACCAAATTTGTACACATTTCTGACATTGTCTTTTAAATACTAAAATTATTGACATGCTGTGGAAAACCCTGTGAAAAACATCATAATATCTCTATAAGAATTTTGTTGATAATTCCGGCGCATTTTTATAAAAGCTTTCCTTTATTGAGAAAATAAGATTTCTTCGAAGTTTTCAACAGCACTTAAGAGCAAAACGGACAGCTTTTTAAAGCTCTAAAGTTTTAAAACACGTTGCCTCGAAAGGCAAATCCGTGTTTTTCACAGTTTTAACATACACTACTGCTACTGCTGCTGAATATATAAAAATATAATATTGATATAATAAAGGAGACCGACATGTTCATCAGAGCGGAATCAAAAGCGCTTAACGAAGCTATCGCTCCCGCGTTGTGCGCCGTTTCGGCAAAGAATACGGTCGCCGTGCTTGAATGCCTGTACTTGAACGCGGAGGACGGAAAGCTTACAGTTATCGGATACGACAACAGTAAAGGAATGAAGACAAGCTGCGACGCGGATATAATAGAAAGCGGCTGCATACTTGTTAAGGGAATGAAGTTTGCCGGCATAATAAAAATGATGCCGCAGGGTGAGATCACGATAGCCACCGACGAAAGAAACAACGTATCAATTAGCTCCGGAAAGACCAAATTCGAAATAGCGGGAATGTCCGGAGATATCTTTCCGGCTCTTCCTGAGCTTGTCAGCGAAAAAGGAATAACTCTTTCTCAAGCCTTTTTAAAGAAAATGATTTCACAGACGATCTTTTCGTATGCTCAGACAGATATAAAGCCCGTATACATGGGTATTCTTTTCGAATTCAAGGACAGCGAGCTGAGAGTCTGCTCCTGCGACGGATACAGAATTTCATTTTGCAAGGCGCCGTTTTCATCCGGGGAATCGCTTACCGAAAGGTTTATTGTCCCCGGAAAGACGCTTACCGAGCTTCAGAAGCTGTTAAAGGACGACGATACTCCGGTAAATATCGAGCTCACGCGCAGGCATATTGTATTTTCGTTCAATGGGCTTTTCTTCTTCTCTCGTCTGATGGAAGGCGAATTCTTAGATTATGAGAATTCGTTCCAGAAGGTGTTTAAAACTTATATCACCGTTGATATATCCGAGCTTATTGACAGCATAGAAAGAGCCGGACTGATAATCGACGACAAAATGAAGACCGCTATAAAATTCATCATCTACGGTGACGTTCTTCAAATAAAAACCGCGACTGAAACCGGCAAAATAGACGAGGAGATAACCGCCGAGGTCGAAGGAGAGGATCTCACGATTGGCTTCAACCACAGGTATATAATAGAGGCTCTCAAGGGTGCGCAGATAAGCGGAGATGATAAAATTGTGATGTCTCTTAATACGCCGTTTTCCGGAATGGTGATAACACCGGTTGATCACGAGGATTATAAATACATGATACTGCCGGTAAGAATGTGATGTCGTCTGATATTAATCGATAATCGAAATATCAAAAAAATATGATAATTAAGAATATTCTGACAGAAAATTTCAGAAATCTTGAAACCGGGACAGTGGAATTCAGCCCGGGCGTCAATATCATTTACGGAGACAACGCTCAGGGAAAGACAAATCTCGCGGAAGCGATAAATTTTTTTGCAAGCGGGAAAAGCTTTCGAAGCGCAAAAGCTTCTGAAATAATCAAATACGGTGAAAACGGAGCCTCTCTTTCGGCGGAAATAAGCGAAGAAAAACATAATCGAAATGATTCCATCCGAGACAGCGTCATTAAGATAAAGCTTTCTAAAAAGAGCCCGAGGGAATTTTACAGGAACGGAATCAAGCTTGAAAAATACAGCGAATTTTTCGGAACATTTAGAGTCGTGCTTTTTACACCATCGCATCTTTCGATAATAAAGGACGGACCGATGGAGAGGCGCAGCTTTATTGACGGCGCGATCAGTCAGATAAAGCCGGCATACGCGTCGCTTTTAAACGATTATACGCGCAAGACAGATCAGAGAACGGCCTTGATAAGAACCATTGCGGGCGCGGCGTGCGCAGCGGACAGAAGACGCGCGGAGGATACTCTTGAAACCTGGAACGACGCGGTGGCAAAAAGCGGAGCAAAAATATTTCTTTCCAGACACGAATATATTTCCCGCCTTGCTCCGGAAGCCGAAAAAATGTATGACGAGATATCAGGCGGAGCCGAAAGGCTCGGAATATTGTATAAAAGTGATCTGTCTTTCTCGGAAAACGACGAAGGCAAATGCGAAAACGGAGTGCCGCCCGACGAAGCCGAAACAGTGAAGAAATATTTAAAGCTTCTGCAGGCCTCAAAGGAAAGCGATATAAGGCTTTGCGCCACTTCAAGGGGGGCGCACAGGGACGAGCTTGTGATGACGCTGAACTCAAAAAACACAAGGGTTTTCGCTTCTCAGGGACAGCAGAGAAGCTGTGTTTTGGCGCTGAAGCTCGCCGAGGGAGAGGTATCAAAGAGATTCTCCGGCGGAAATCCCGTTTATATACTCGACGATGTTCTGAGTGAGCTCGACGCGAAAAGACAGAAATTCGTAACCGAGAGACTCGATAAGGGACAGGTTATTATTACGGCTTGCGATTGCACTACGCTTAATTCCTTCGAAGGTCGCATATTCAACGTGACCGGCGGTAAAATCGAGCGGATAAGGAAATAAAAATAATCCTATGCATGCGATCATTATTCCGCTGAAATGTCTATGATATCAAATTAAAAAATAACAAAACAAGAGGTATAAATAATTGGCAAATGTAGAAAAGCTCGAATACGGCGAGCAGCAGATACAGGTACTTGAGGGATTGGAAGCGGTCAGAAAAAGACCGGGAATGTATATAGGTTCGACATCACAGCGCGGGCTTCATCATTTGCTTTACGAGATCGTGGACAATTCCATAGATGAGGCTCTCGCAGGCAAATGCAATAAAATAACTGTCACTCTTCACAGCGACGGAAGTGTGTCTGTTCAGGACAACGGCCGCGGAGTGCCGGCGGGAATACATCCCAAGATGCACATACCGACAATGGAGGTAGTGTTCACTATACTTCACGCAGGAGGAAAATTCGGCGGGGGAGGATATAAGATATCAGGGGGCCTTCACGGAGTCGGCGCGAGCGTTGTAAACGCCCTTTCCGAATGGATGGAGGTAGTCAACTGCTTTGATGGAAAGATATATACGGAGCGGTTTGAAAGAGGTTTTGTCGCGCGCGGTTTGAATTGCGAGGGTGAAACCGAAAAAAACGGTCTTTACGTCAGATTCATGCCGGACAAAATGATATTTACAGAAACCGAGTACGATTATACGACCGTTTTGAACAGACTGAGGGAACAGGCGTTTTTAAATGCCGGAATTACCATAGAGCTTTTGGACAACCGTGCGTTTAACGACGCCGAACCGGATAAAAACGAAAACGACGCAGAGGATACGGAGCCAAACGAAGACTGTGTTTATTACAAAAAAGAAAAAGAAAAGAAATTTACAAGCCTGTGTTATGAAGGCGGAATAAAAAGCTTTGTTGAGTATTTAAATGAAACGCGGCTTGTCACGGCTCTCAACAAAGACGTCATATATTTAAGTGCTTCAAAGGACGACATTCTGATTGAAATCGCAATGCAGTATAACGACGGATATTCTGAAATGCTGATGAGCTTCGCGAACAATATACACACCGCGGAGGGCGGCACGCACGAAACCGGATTTAAAACAGGAATAACAAAGGTTTTCAACGATTACGCACGCAAATACAGCATATTAAAAGGCGACGACAGGAATTTTACCGGAGAAGACGTCAGAGAAGGTCTTACGGCGATTGTCAGCGTAAAGCTTTCGGACGCGCAGTTTGAGGGACAGACAAAGACAAAGCTAGGCAACGCGAACGTCAAAACGCTTACCGACTCGCTCGTGACTGAAAAGCTCGGAGAATATTTTGAAGAAAACCCGTCTGTCGCGAAACAGCTGACAGAAAAATCAATTTCCGCGGCGCGCGCCAGAGAAGCGGCAAAAAAAGCGCGCGAGCTAACGCGGAGAAAGAGCGCGCTCGAATCAAGCACGCTGCCTGGAAAGCTCGCGGACTGTCAGGACAGAGCCGCCGAGAACACAGAGTTATTTTTAGTCGAGGGAGATTCCGCAGGCGGAACCGCGAAAGACGGCAGGGAAAGCAAATTTCAGGCCATTCTTCCGCTCAGAGGAAAAATATTGAACGTCGAAAAAGCAAGACTCGACAAAATATATTCATCCGTTCAGATCATTCCTATAATACAGGCGCTGGGAACAGGCATCGGCGACGAATTCGATATTTCTAAATTGAGATACGGCAAAATTGTGCTTATGGCGGATGCCGACGTTGACGGCGCGCATATCAAAACACTTCTGCTTACGTTCTTTTTCAGGCACATGAGAGCACTTATCGAGCAGGGACACGTTTTTTGCGCACAGCCGCCGCTTTATAAGGTCTTTAAAGGAAAACAGCAGTTATACGCTTTTTCCGATGATGAAAGAGACGAATGCATTAAAAAGCTCGGCGGCAGCGGAGTAAACGCCGAGAGATATAAAGGTCTTGGAGAAATGGACGCGACTCAGCTTTGGGAGACGACGATGGATCCCGCGACAAGATCGCTTTTACAGGTTAATATAGAAAACGCGATCTCCGCGGAAGCCGCGTTTTCGCTTCTCATGGGCGACAAGGTTGAGCCCAGAAGAGAATTCATTGAACAAAACGCAAAATATGTTTCGAATCTTGATATTTGATCAAAGCGTAATTTGCTGTTTTAACGAGAATAATGTTTAATTTCCCCAAATGAGCTTTTTAGGGGTAAGGGGAGACTTTTTTGCGAAAAAGTCTCCGGCGTTCCTTATAAAAAAGAAAGAGAAGCAAAGATAAATATGTATGCCATTGCGGTATGCTTAAATCCCGCGAGGGATATGGTCGTTAGCGTAAAAGGCGGTTTTGAACCCGGGAAAACGAACCGGGCGGACTCAGTCGTATACAGTGCCGGAGGAAAGGGCATAAACGTTGCAAGAGCGCTGAAAAACACAGGCGCGGAATGCGTTGTAGTAGGCTTTGCCGGAGGCGCGACAGGCGAATATATACGCGAAGCGCTTTACAAAGAAAAAATAGAATTTTTATTTGTGAAAACAGGTGCAGAGACAAGAACAAATATAAAAATTCTGAATGAAGATTGTCTTAATAACGAATATACCGAAATCAACTCGCCGGGCGGTCCGGTGACGGCAGAGGAGACCGAAGCGCTTGTTGAAAAGGTGTGGAAAACCGCGTCGCAGATGTGTGAAAACCGTGAGAAAAGCGAAGAAGGGTATCTCGTGCTTTCCGGGAGTTCTCCACAGGGTGTGGATAAGCTTGTTTATAACTCGATAATCGGGCGTGTAAGGGAGCTTGATTTAAAGGTTATATGCGACTGTGACGGAATTCTTTTAAAAAACGTAATGAAAGCTTCTCCGTATCTTATCAAGCCAAACGAAACTGAGCTTTCTTCACTTGTTGGCGAAAACTTTTCCACAATTGAAACGGCATGTGAAAAATGTGACGAGCTCAGTTCACAGACAGGAATAAACATATTGCTTTCGCTGGGAGCAAGGGGCGCGTATTACTCGTCGGGCGGGAAGGGCGTTTTTTCACCTGCGGCGGAAATTCCGAAATGCAATCCGAACGGAGCCGGAGACACGCTGCTTGCGGCATTTTTAAGCGGGCTTTCGAAAATTCCGGAAAAAAACGGAACAAACATATGGTATAGAGCTGTTTCCGAAGAGCTTGAAAACGCGCAAAGCTATGTCAGAAAAACGCTGCTTTCACGGTGAAAATAATACAGGCTATCGCAAGCGGTATTAAAACGGCAATTAAATAAGTCTTGTTTTATAACAGAGAAAAGCCCATATACCAGAGTCTTTTCTCTCTTTAAGCGGTAATTATTTAAATGCCGAGTTAATAATAATATAAATCGCATTAATATATCAGAATAAAGGAATAAGTAATGGAAATTAAAACAGAAGGACAGACGATATATAACGTAGAAATAGAAAAGGAAATTAAAAAGTCCTATATAGAGTATGCGATGAGCGTCATTGTCGGCCGCGCTCTTCCCGATGTCCGCGACGGACTGAAGCCGGTGCACAGACGAATACTGTATTCGATGTATGAAGACAAGCTCACAAACGACAAGCCTTTCCGCAAATCGGCGACAACGGTCGGAAACGTGCTCGGACATTATCATCCGCACGGTGACGCGGCGGTTTATGATACGATGGTGCGTATGGCACAGCCGTTTTCACTCAGATATCCTCTTGTCGAGGGTCACGGAAACTTTGGCAACGTTGACGGCGACGGCGCCGCGGCTTACAGGTACACAGAAGCGAGAATGAGCAAAATCGCATCGGAGATGCTGAGCGACCTCGACAAGGAGGTCGTCGATTTTGTCCCCAATTTTGACAACAAGGGAAAAGAGCCGGTGGTTTTGCCGTGCAGATTCCCGAACCTGCTTGTAAACGGTTCGATTGGCATAGCGGTCGGAATGGCGACGAACATACCGCCGCACAACCTCGGAGAGGTCATAGACGGGACGGTTCATCTGATCGACAATCCGAAAGCGCCTATCCAGGAGCTTATAGAATATATAAAGGGGCCGGATTTTCCAACAGGAGCGACGATATACGGCACGAGCGGCATATACGAGGCATATATGACCGGACGCGGAAAGGTGCTTGTCAGGGCAAACCATAAATTCGAGGAGCACGGCAACAAGACGAGCATTATTTTTGATCAGATACCATATCAGGTAAATAAGTCGGCTCTGGTCGCCTCGATTGCCGAGCTTGTCAAGGATAAAAAGATCGACGGAATAAGCGACCTCAGGGACGAATCCGGCAGAAACGGCATGAGGATCGTCATTGAGCTAAAGCGCGACGCCAATCCTCAGGTCGTGCTGAACCTTTTATACAAATATTCGCAGCTTCAGGATACATTTGCGATAAATATGCTTGCACTCGTGGATAATGAGCCGAAAACCCTGAATCTGAAGCAGATGCTTCAGTATTATATAAAGCATCAGGAGGATGTCGTAACAAGGCGCATAAAATATGACCTTGAAAAAGCCAAGGCACGCCTGCACATATTAGAGGCTCTTAAAACCGCGATTGACAATATCGACGAGGTTATCAGGATAATAAGGTCAAAACGCACGGTGCCGGAGGCAAAGGCCGCTTTGATCGACGCATTTGGCTTTACGGATGTCCAGGGACAGGCGATCGTAGATATGCCGCTCGGCAGACTTGCCGGACTGGAAATAGAGAAAATCATCGCCGAAATGAACGAAAAGATAGCTTTGATTGAAAAGCTGGAGGGTATCCTCGCGGATGAATCGGGAATTTTCGCTATTATCAAGGACGAGCTTTTGGAAATCAAAAGGATATACGGCGACGAACGCCGTACCGCAATTGAGACGGCGACGGACGATATAATATACGAGGATCTTATCGAGCGCACGAACTGCGTCGTTGCGATAACTGAGACAGGATATATCAAGAGAATGTCCGTCGACGTATATCAGGCTCAGAACCGCGGAGGAAAGGGCATCACCGCGATGACGACGAAGGACGAGGACGCCGTAAGGGATATCTTCGTTTCCGGCAGTCATAATTATCTTTTCATGTTTACGGATAAAGGAAAGCTGTTCATAAAGAAGACTTATGAAATCCCCGAGGCTTCGAGAACCGCGAAGGGCACGAACATCGTCAACATATTGAAGCTTGAGCAGGACGAGCATGTGACCGCGTTTATATCGGTCGGAAAACTGAACACCGACGAATATCTTGTCATGGTGACCAGGCAGGGAAAGATAAAGAGATGCCGGCTGAACCTGTTCAAACGCATAAAGAAAAACGGAATACGCGCGATAGACCTTCGTGACGGCGACGAGCTGTTGTTTGTCAGCAAAACCGACGGAAAAGCACAGATATTGATGGCGACAAGCGCCGGACGCGGAATAAGATTCAATGAAGAAGCCGCGCGCATAATGGGCAGACAGGCCGCCGGAGTAAGAGGCATAAGGCTGGGAGAAGGAGAAAGCGTCGTCGGAGCGTGCGTGTTTGTACGCACGGAAGACGGAGCTGTTTCCCGCGACCTGTTATCTATAACCGAAAAGGGCTTCGGCAAACGGACGGCACTGGAAAGCTTCCCGCTTCGCGCCCGCGGAGGAAAGGGAGTTATCTGCCACAAGCTCACCGAAAAGACCGGAAAGCTGGCCGGTATCGCCGCCGTTGAAGGCGACGACGAAATAATGCTGATTGCCGACAACGGTATGATGATACGCACAAAAGTTGCCCAGATAAGAGTAATGGGAAGAAGCACCGCCGGGGTTATCGTCATGAGGCTAACCGGAGAAGGCGAAACCGTTGTCGGGCTGCGCAAGATCAAGAACGACGACGAGATAGATAAAGAAAACATCGAAAAAGCATCTGTTTCAGATTCAGAAGACAGCGCGGACGAAATCGAACTGCTTGAAGACGACGGCAGCGAAGATGATAATGACATAATCGACGAGACCGATGATAATGACATAATCGACGAAACCGATGAAAATGATTTAATTGACGAAACCGATGAAAATGACGAAGTTGATGACGCTGACGAAACCGACGAAGATGATACGGAGAGCTGATCGCGGAGTGACATTTTATTTCGCGTGTGACAGCATAGGAAAATATACTCGCAGTGATACAAACGGGCTGCGCGGAGAAGCGATACGAAGATTCTTTGCCGAACGCGGCTTATCCGCGCCGGAATTCGAATTATCCTGTAAGGGAAAGCCTTATTTTCCGCGGGAAACAGGAGTTTGCTTTTCCGTCTCTCACAGCCGGGGTTTCTTTGCCGCGGCGTTTTCCGAAAGCTGCCGCGATATCGGAATAGATATCGAATGCTTTGTAAGCCGCGAAAAAAGCACGGATGAACAGCCTGCGATGCTTGACACACGTTTTGAAAGAATAGCCGAAAGGTTCTTTTCCGAAGGTGAGCGCAAAAAAATATATTCCTCAAACGAACCCGATCATGAATTTATACGCGTCTGGACTAGAAAAGAGGCGATTGTGAAATGCTCGGGTGAAGGGATATCAGGGCTGAGGGCAGCGTGTGCCGACTCGGCATCGTCCGCCTCCGGCTTTGAGCTTTACGATTTCTCGGATATCGCCGTTTCGGCAATGGCGGGCTTTCTCGGAGCGGCCTCGGTCGCGCTGAACAAATTATAAAATAATGAAAACCTTTACTAAAAACGACAACGGATTCATATGCGCGGGCTGCGGCGCGCAGGTAATGCCGCTCGGATATTCCTCGCGGGATCATTGCCCGAAATGTCTGATGTCATTGCATGTTGATATCAATCCCGGTGACAGAGCGAACGAATGCGGAGGAAAACTTATTCCGATATCCGTACAACCTGATTCAAAAAAGGGCTTTGTTATTATATATGTATGTGAAAAATGCGGCGGAAGCGCGAGATGCCGCGCGGCGAATGACGACGATACGGCTTTGCTTATCCGTCTCACGAACGTTCCCGCCCCTTCGGGTGAAGTTAAAAACAATATTAAAAATCATAGCGACAGCATTGAGGATAATGAGGACAAGGTAAATAAAAAATGGCCCAGAAAAAGAAAGTAACCAAAAAAACGACCGCAAAGCATAGTGAAAAGGAAAAAAAGCCTTCGCCCGCAAGAAAAAAAGGCGCGGAGCAGACCGCACACGGACAAAATGAAATGCTTTTCAAACTGGCTCCGTTTTTAATTTGTGTGGCGGCGGCTACGTTTGGCATGATACTTTTTCTCACGAAATCCACAGGCAGCGTCGGAGGCTTCATCGCAAGCGCTCTCCGGGGCGTTTTTTCCGTCGGGGCTTATCTGATCCCTGTGCTATTAGTCAACCACGCGGTATTCTTTAAAAAAGATGTTGAAAACGGATCATACAGATATAAATGGCTGTTCTCTCTTATCTGCATTATTTTTGCCGATGTGGTATTCGCGCTTTTTTCCAATCAAAGCGGAGGACTTTCCGTCAAGGAGCTTTATGAAAGCGGCGTCGCACTGACCGGCGGCGGCTTTGTAGGCGGAGCGCTGCATAATCTGCTTGTTCCAGCCTTCGGAAAGGTGCTGACCGGTATGTTCGCGGTCGTCGCGCTGTTGTTGTTCGGCAGCTTTTTGTTCGGAATGACGCCGGCGGAAATGTTCCGCGCCGTTTTTCCGAAAAGAGAAAAAAATTGTGACGACGATATTGTTTTAGAAACGCCGGAAACGGCCGCGGCCCGTATAAAGGAAAAACAGGAATACGCCGCCCAACAGGCGGAGAAGAGCGCATCAAGCCGGAAGCGCAAGGAATATGAAGTAAATGTAGAGGTCGCCGATCCCGCCGCAAAACCGGAAGATAAAATTGAAGACGAGAAGATCACGGAAATCAACATAAAGGAAGTGCCGCAGGACGACGGCGACGATATCAGGAATTTAAATCCAAAGAAAGCTGTCGGAAAGCTCGCCCTGAAGCCGGAAAAGTCCGCGCTGAATTCAAAGGCGGTTCCTGAACCTGAAAAGACGATAACCCAGGAATTAAAAGACATATTTTATGAAAACGAGGATACGGCGGTTGCGGAGCGCTTTTCCGCCATTCCCGCGGCTGAATCCGCAGAGGCGGCAGAGGCAACGCTGATTATAGAAAAGTCTGATCTTGCGCAAAAAGTCGAGCCGCCGCAGGCATTGGCGGAGGATACATATCGCTTTCCGCCGATATCTCTGCTTCAGAAGGGTCCGGAAAAACAGCAGAGCGATTTCGACGAGCAGAACGAGACGGCAAAAAAGCTTGTCGATGCTCTTCAGAGTTTTGGGGTTATGACAAAGATAAGGGATATATCAAAAGGACCGACTGTAACCCGATACGAGCTTCAGCCGGATGTTGGTGTGCGTGTAAAATCAATCGAAAACCTTTCAAACGATATTGCCCGCGCGCTTGCGGCGAAGGGCATACGCATCGAGGCGCCAATCCCCGGAAAAGAAACCGTTGGCATTGAAATACCGAACAAAGCCGTTGCCATGGTATATGTGAGAGAGCTTATTGAAACAGAGCAGTTCAAAAAGAACAAGAATAAGGTATATACCTGCCTCGGAGAAGATGTGGCGGGCGCGCCTGTATTCTGTGATCTGTCAAAAATGCCGCATCTTCTGATAGCGGGCGCCACCGGTATGGGAAAATCGGTCTGTATCAACAGCATTATTGTCAGCATACTTTATAAATCCCGTCCCGATGAAGTAAAATTTATTATGATCGATCCAAAAAAGGTCGAGCTTAGCGTATACAACGGAATTCCGCATTTGCTGGTACCTGTTGTCAGCGATCCGAAAAAAGCGGCGGGTGCGCTCTGTTGGGCGGTAAACGAGATGGAGCGCCGCTTTACGCTTTTAGAAGGCGCCCGTGCGCGGAATATAACATATTACAACGAATCAGCAAATAACGATCCCGAAAGGGAAAAGCTGCCGCTCGTCATAATTATAATCGACGAGCTGGCCGATCTCATGATGACCGCACGCGAGGATGTCGAAACAAGCATTAATCGTCTTGCACAAAAGGCGCGGGCGGCCGGAATGCATCTTGTGATCGGAACTCAGCGTCCGTCCACTGATGTCATCACGGGTCTTATAAAAGCAAATATTCCTTCGAGAATAGCGTTCACGGTCGCTTCTATTGTCGACTCGCGCGTTATCCTCGACATGGCGGGAGCAGACAAGCTGTTAGGACGAGGCGATATGCTTTATGCCCCGGTAGGAGATATGAAAAAGATCAGGGTTCAGGGCGCATACGTTTCCGAGGAAGAGGTCGAATCGATAACAGAATTTTTAAAGAGCAATGTCGCCTCGGAATATTCAGAGGATATTATGGAATCGATTGAACGCGAAGCCGCACGCTGCGGAGAGAAGAAACGCGGCGCGGTTTCTGAGGAAGGAGAGGGCATCGCGATAGACGACGAAACAGATCTGTTGCTCTGGCCAGCAATAAAATGCGCTGTGGAAACCGGAGGGATCGCAACCTCGCTTTTACAGCGTAAATTTTCCGTAGGTTACGGACGCGCCGCGAAAATCATAGATATGATGGAAAAAATGGGCGTTATCGGAGGCCCGAACGGCAGCAAGCCACGCGAATTGAGAATAACCTCAGAGCAGTATCTTGAAATGCGCCAGCAGCGCGACGATCAATATAAGTCCTGAGGATGCGGCAAAGAAACGAAGCGAAGAAACGCGGCGAAGAAACGCGGCTTCTTTGAAAAGAAGCCTGGCAAGAAACTCAATTACAAAAATAAAACATAAAGGTTTCACAATGCAAAAAGAAAAAGCGGACCCCGCTTTTGATCCGGAGGGAAAAGAAAAGCTAAGCGGCGAAGTCGAGGAAATCATATATCAGAACGAAGAAAACGGATATACTGTTTGTGTGATTTCGTCTCCTGACGGCAATCATGAAACGCTTGTAGGCACAATGCCCATGCTTTCCGTAGGCGAAGAAATCGCCGCATATGGTGTTTGGACTACTCACCGCGAATACGGCGAGCAGTTCAAGGTCGAATATTTCGAAAAAAAGCTACCGGGTGACGCGGAATCCATCAAGCGTTATCTATCTTCACATGCCGTGCGAGGCGTCGGTCCGAAGCTCGCTGGGAAAATCGTGGATCGCTTTAAAGAAGCGACATTCGAGGTCATTGAAAATTCGCCCGAGCTCTTGTGTGACATTAAAGGAATATCGCCGAAGAGATCGCGTGAAATAAGCGATTCCTTCAGAATGCAGTTTGGCATGCGAAACATAATGATGTTTTTCGGCCGTTATTTCGGAGTAAGCACCTCGGTAAGAATTTATAAACGATGGGGCAGCGCGGCAATAGACCTCGTAAGATCAAATCCGTACATTCTGTGCGATGAAATTTACGGAATAGGCTTTGAGCGAGCGGACAGTATGGCCATATCACTCGGCCACAAGGCCGATTCGGAATTCAGGTTATGCGCGGGCATAAAATACCTGCTGAATTACAACGCCCAGTCAAACGGACACTGTTATCTTCCGAGGTATAAGCTCGCGGAGGCGGCCGCCAAAATGCTTGACATTCCTGAAAAGACGGTTTTCGGAGCTATCGACAATTTGATGGGCACAGGAGAACTTGTATACCGCGAATTCACGGAACAGGACGGTAAAAGGACAGACGCAATATATTTGCAGTCCACATATATGTGCGAAAAATATATCGCAAAAAAGCTGTGCGCGTTAAACCGCGTCAGCATGATAGGCGCGGTGGACGGCGTGCAGGCTCAGATAGAGCGGAGCGAGGCCGACTCAGGCATTAAATTTGCCGCCATGCAGAAAAAAGCCGTTACCAATGCGCTCGAGAGCCCGGTAACAGTAATCACAGGCGGTCCCGGAACCGGAAAAACGACGATAATCAAGTGCATACTCGGGATTTTTTCGCGTCTCGGAATAAAGGCGGCTTTATGCGCGCCGACCGGGCGCGCGGCAAAACGCATGTCAGAAGCGACGATGTGCGAAGCAAAAACAATTCACCGTCTTCTTGAAACGGAATTCTCCGAAAACGATGAATTGAACTTTTCAAAAAACGAAAATAATCTCCTGGAATTTGACGCGCTGATAGCTGACGAGATGTCAATGGTGGATGTATTCCTGTTTTCCTCGCTTTTAAAGGCGATTAAACCGGGTGCGAGGCTTATCCTCATCGGAGACGCAGATCAGCTGCCGAGTGTCGGAGCAGGGGATGTATTGAACGATATTATAAAAAGCAAGGTTTTTACGGTTTGCCGTCTTGACGAGATTTTCAGACAGGACAGTAATAGCCATATCGCAATCAACGCGCAGAGAATAAATCGCGGAGAATATCCGGCCGCGAGCGGAAAGGATGGAAATTTCTTTATCATCCGCCGCCGTTTACCCTCGGAGATCGTCTCAGAGCTGCGCGAGCTTGTAAAGTTCAGGCTTCCAAAAGCATACGGAGACCAGATTTCCGGTAAAATTCAGGTTATAACGCCTACCCGCAAGGGAGAGCTCGGAACCTCAGCTCTCAATGTTATGCTGCAGGAGGAGCTGAATCCTCCGTCTTCGGGAAAATGCGAGCACAAATATCGCGACACAGTTTTTCGCGAGGGCGACAAGGTGATGCAGATCAGGAATAATTACGACTTGAACTGGGAATCGGACGAGAGAACAGGGACAGGAACAGGAACAGGAAAAGTCAGCGGCTCCGGTGTTTTCAACGGAGATATCGGTTACATCGAGACGGTGGACGAAGAAGACCTTACCTTGACCGTCGATTACGACGGACGAAAATGCGAATACGATTTCAGCCTGCTTGACGAAATAGAGCACGCGTTCGCGGTGACAGTGCATAAAAGCCAGGGAAGCGAATATCCGGTTGTAATAATACCTCTTCTGACCGCCGGTTCGCTTTTGTCGACGCGAAATCTATTATATACCGCCATAACGCGCGCCAGGGAAATGGTGATTCTGATAGGAGAAGAGGCCTCGGTAAAGGCGATGGTTGACAATAACCGCCATGCGCTGAGGTATTCGGGTCTTTCCGAAATGCTCTCTGAGGAGAATGAAGGAAAAGAAAGAAGAAATTATTAAAGAACTTTTTGGGGTTTGCTAAAACCGTTTCCGACAATATTAAAAAGCCTTTAAATGAGCTTTTTGGTGATCTGGGGACTTTATTACAAAAAGCCATCAACCGTTTCCGACAATATTAAAATGTCTTAAATGAGCTTTTTGGGGGTTCGGGGACTTTTTCGCGAAAAAGCCACCAACCGTTTCAAACAATATTAAAAATTTCTTAAATGAGCTTTTTGGGGGTTCGGGGGACTTTATCGCAAAAAGCCATCAACCGTTTCCGACAATATTAAAATGTCTTAAATGAGCTTTTTGGTGATCTGGGGACTTTATCGCGAAAAAGCTTCCAACCATTTCAAACAATATTAAAAATTTCTTAAATGAGCTTTTTGGGGGTTCGGGGGACTTTTTCGCGAAAAAGCCCCCCGACGTTCTCCACATAAACAAATAAGAGGAAAAAGTCAATGCTGAGCACATCGTTTGTTTCCGCCACGGAAAAATACAGTGATTATAAGGAATATATACCCGCCCCGCTTATGAGGAAGAGCTTTATTCTCGAAGCGGAGGCGGAGAACGCGAAGATAACGATCTGTGCGCTCGGGTTTTACAGATTGTTTGTAAACGGCACGGAAATAACGCGCGGAATGCTTTCTCCGTATATTACAAATCCGGATGACGCGCTTTTTTATGATGAATATGAGATAACTTGCCTATTGAAAAAGGGCAAAAACGCGCTCGGAATTATTCTCGGAAACGGAATGCAGAATTCGCTTGGCGGCGACACATGGGATTTTGACAAGGCCGCTTGGCGAAGCGCGCCGATGACAGCTTTTTCACTGGAATATTCATATGCTTCATCCTTAAAACAGAATGAAATTATATCCGATTCATCAGTCCTGACACACCCGTCGGCGATTTTATTGGATGACCTGAGGATCGGAGAATATTACGACGCCCGGCTTGAAATCAACGGATGGAGCGAAGCGGATTTTGATGATTCCGGATGGAGCAGCGCAATTCCGGTAAGAGCGCCGCGCGGGATCAAAAACAGACGGATGAACGATGTGCCGCCTGTCATTATATCAAAAGAAATAACGCCTGTTTCTGTTTCAGAAGGAGCGGCGGATACCGGATACGGCGAAACGGAAAGAGCAAAAACGCTTTATTTCCCGCGTTGTGAACGGGAGGCGAAGGGATATTTATATGATTTCGGAGTAAATACGGCAGGCTCCGTAAAATTGAAAATAAACGGCGCAAGAGATCAGAAGATAGTGCTGTTATTCGGAGAAACGCTCGAAGCCGACGGTAAGTTAAACTTAAAAAGCATCAGCTTCATTCCCTATGCGCAGCAGCAGCGGATTGAATACACTTTAAAGGGCGGCGGAGAGGAAATATATGTTCCGTCGTTTACATATTTCGGCTTCAGATATTGCCTTGTGTGCGGAATAACCGCCGAGCAGGCCACGGATGAGCTTGTAACAATGCTGATCATGCACACAGACCTTATTCGCACGGGCGATTTCCGCTGTTCCGACAACGCCGCCGACAGACTTTACGAAATGACAATCAATTCCGATCTGTCGAATTTTTATCATTTTCCGACGGACTGTCCGCAAAGAGAAAAAAACGGATGGACCGGAGACGCGGCTCTGTCAGCGGAGCAGATAATGATGAGCTTTGACGCCGCAAAGAGCTATGAGCAATGGCTTGTGCTCATACGCGGAGCAATGGATACGCGCGGTGCGATTCCCGGAATAGTGCCGACGGCAGGATGGGGCTTTGATTGGGGAAACGGTCCTGCATGGGACTCGGTTCTGACATATCTGCCTTATTATGTATGGAAATATACCGGAGATATAAAGATAATCCGGGATAACGCACACGCGATATTAAGATACCTCGATTATGTTTATTCGAGGCGCGATGAAAACAATCTTATCGAAATCGGTCTGGGAGATTGGTGTCAGGCCGGGCATGAAAACAGCGCGATTTCCGCGCCGCTTGTCTTCACCGACACAGTCACCGTAATCAGCATAGCGCAAAAGGCGCGGGATATGTTCGACTGTATCGGAATGAAGCTTCAAAGGGATTTTGCCGCTAATATAGCCTCTGAGCTCAGGACCGCGGTCAGAGACTGTCTTATTGATTTCGGCACGTTTACAGCGGTCGGAAACTGTCAGACAACACAGGCAATGGCAATATTCCATGACATATTCGAACAGGCGGAAAAGCCGTTTGCAGTCAAAACGCTTATAGCTCAGATAGAATCAAAAAACGGTCATTTCGACGTTGGCATACTCGGAGCGCGCGCTATATTCAGAGTGCTCGGAGATTTCGGATATGCCGATCTTGCCTATGAAATGATCATGCACCCAGATTACCCGTCATACGGAAACTGGATAAGGCGCGGCGCAACTTCGCTTTGGGAGGATTTCAGGAGCGAAGGCGTGATTCCGAATTCCCGGAATCACCATTTCTTCGGAGATATTTCGGCGTGGTTTATATCTTATCCGGGAGGGATACGAGTGAATCCGCGGCTTGCTTCGGCAGATGAGGTTGACATAAAACCGTGCTTTATCGAAAAGCTCTCTCATGTTTATGCGCGTCATGATATCCCCTGCGGAAATGTTTCCGTCGAGTGGACTCGGACAGATGAAGGAGTAATAGAGCTTAAAATTTCCGCGCCGGACGGCGCGAAGGGCTTTATAACACTTCCCGCCGGATATAAATTCGACAATTCTGCCGCCTTCTGTAGGTTGAAGACCGGAGAATTCAGGGTGATAAAAGCGGAACAAAAGGACAGGAATACGGATTGAAAAGCGCCTGACCGATAGTAAATTGAAAAGCGCCTGCCCGATAGAAAAAGCTATAGCTGCAGCAAATTAATGAGCTTTGCTGCAGCTATCTGTTTTATTTTTTCAATCCCGGCGTTTCCTAAGAAAAAAGAAAGTCCCGAAAAGGATCGCCGCGGAGCAGAACGAAGCAAGCCCGACATAAAAGAAATTGATTCTTTCAGGAAGCTGCTGTGGATTTATCAGGATACATTGCTCAGAATTCTCATAGCTTTCGTAAAGCGTCAGACCTTCGGGCATAACGGTATAGGGCGAATCGTTGTCGGCTGTGAAAAGATAAATCTCGCGCCGGTATGTATTTCCCTTGTATTCGATGTTGAAAAGCACATTGTATGCGGAAAGCCCCGGCTTGAACTCATCGGAGGTATATAGCGTTTTACCGTTGAGCGTAAACATTCGTCCTTCCGAATAGCCGGGATCAATGGAAATCGAGTATTCGGGCGATTCGAAAAGGTTTTTGATCTGAGTGTTGACTATGTATATATTCGCGGCTTTTTCGCCTGGCGAGGCGGAGGCCCTGAGCTTGTTTGAGGGTATTACATACTCGACCGGATCGCATTCGCGCGAGCAAAGAAATTCGTAATTTCCTTTAAGCCCCGAAAGAGGGATCCAGGCGGTACGTCCGGCGGATATATCATAATAAAACCCTTTTGACAGATCTTTTAAATCATTATACTGCCTTATAAGAGTGATATCACCGATATCCAGAATATAATTCGCGCCGTTCTCGTCCTGAACGCGTTTTGCGGAGAGAATTTTATATGACGAGTTCCGGATGCTGTCGTTACCGATGCAGATATATTTTCCGGAAAGCTTGGCAGGATCGATATCGGAGTTGAGCGAAACCGTGATCGAATTGTCAAAGGACAGCTCCTTTGTAAAAGCCCTGACCGTTCCTGTAATTTTTAAAGGGCTGGTATCGGCATTGATTTTCGCCATGTTTGTATAAACAACGCTTTCGGTTCCTCTGACACTGTAGACGGCAAAAAAGCCCCTGAAGTAGAACAAGCCGTCTATTTGGTATGTATGAGCTTCGTCGGATGAGCAGACGATATAGTCCGTGCGGCCGTTTTTAAAGGTCAGCTTTATTGCCTTTATATCCTCGCCGGTCACAATTTTACCGAAAAGGCGTATCTCACATAGGGAAGAAGAAACAATATAAGCCGAATTTCTGTATGGCTGAATGATTGAAGTAAACATTGTATCGAGACCATCGTCTTTTTCGCGGTTCAGCAATACGTAATCGAGTCCGGACGGGTTGCCTGATTTATTGCGCGGCGGCGTGCCGTTGGCGAGTATGACAGAGGAAAAATCGCCGAAGGAGGTCAGCTTAAGGTGGATGTTTTTCAACATAGAGTAATTCCGCGTATCGATTATTGACCAGTCGAATTCGACCTTTTTTTCATCGGGGCTATCGTCTCTGCGCACCTTGTCAAGGTATTGGTATCCGCTTTCAGAATTACCGCTGCCCCATTTCACGTCGCGTCCGGCGAGCGTGCCTATATATTCACCTTTTTCGTCTGTCTGAGGAACAAGCTCGACGCCGGAAGTGACGACAGCGCTTGACTGTGCCGGGTGAAAGCTGTAGGTCTGTTTTGTGCCGCCGGTGACCTTGAAGAAATCGACGAGATAAGAAATATCGTCGTCATATCTTATCAGGGCGGTGGTACGCTTGTATTCGGAGGTGACGGGATAAACACGCGGAGCACCGACGCTTATCAGGTCGACAAAATCGTTTGAGTCAAAGCTGTATGGCTGCGCGACAATCTGCATTGTGCCTCTGCGGTCGTTGACGAGCACGGTATTGTGACTTACCGTATTCTCAACCCAATAAACCTGATGAGGCGTTCCGTCGCAGAATTCAGGATATCCCAGATCTGGCATTAAATCAATACCGTACGCGTAAAGCCCGATATTGAGCGTATCGGCGTGACCGTGACCGGTGTTGCGCCCGTAGTACATATATGACGCGGTTTCTGTGTTCTTTGCGGTTTGCTTTTTCTCGTCGGTATGCTTGCCGAAGCTCAGCGAGGTGATCGCAAGCTTTGAATCCTTTGCGCTCGCGCCGAAGGAGATTACATGATAACCGGTGCAGGTATATATTTTATCAGAAATAAGAGTGCTGTCCGTGAAGTTCATATTGTTTGCTATGAGCTGACCGTCGAAATATACGTCAAACACGCCGGACGAGTTTTCAGAGTCGGCTGAAAGCGTATATGGAGCTTCGGTATTGTTGAGATAAAAGCCGAAGGAGATGAGCTGATTAACGCGTTTCGGAACGAATACAAGCTGCGTTTCAGTACGGCTTAATCCCGTTTGTATCCTTGCGTTTATGACCGAAAACTTGTTTGAATATACCGTGGTATAAAGAGCTTCGGCGGTTTTTTCAAAGGCATTGTATATATTGCGCAATGAGGCGAAGCCGTATCCGGTAAGGTTCTGCTCTGAAAGCTGATATTCACCGTTTAGCCTGACGGCATTTTCGATCTCCGATCCGATCGCCTCGGGATTCTCGTCCCATATAGTAAGCTTTAATTTTTTGACGTCGCCGCCAAGCATATAGTACAGCTTTTGAGCGTATGACACGTCCGAATAACGCAGATATGCCTTTAAAAGAATGTCCGAGGATTGGGCGGTATAACGTATCCCGGTGGAGGCCGCGTCGCCGATGGCGGGAGTAAAGTATTTGGTCGTCTGAAGATTTAGCATGGAATCAAACATTTTGCGGAATTTTACGTTATCATATAGAGAATAGCTTTGCTGTGTGCCGTTTATAACATATCCGTCAAGGAGATCGGCAATACTTATAAAATTATTTATCCACCCGCCGTTGTATCCCGGAGAGGCCTCGTTCCCAAAGCCGTCGCGGTCGACATCGTTGACAAAAGTCACGCTGAGATTTCCGTAGCCGCCCGGAGCGAAGCAATAATCAAGCCATACCTTTGAAAGCGTTCTGTCGTCGAGGATCACCGCCGCGAGGGCAAGCGTATACTGGTGCATACCGTTGTTGCCGTGAATGTTTCCGGACTTTACCTCGGGGAAAACCTCTTTAAAAAGTCCGTTTTCAATGTTGACCATTATGTCTTTATAGGTTTGGATTTTTGTGCTTTTTGATTCAAGCAGGCTTAACGCCTTGTCTCCCATTGCGGGAAAGCCGTGAAAAAGACCGTCATAGGCCTTCAGGAAGTAATCGACAAGACCGGTTTCCCATATGCTGCCGATAATCTTGCCATGGTCTCCGCCGCTGTGCCGATAACCGTCGGCCCATTTCTGATCGGAGAGCGTGAAGGAAGGATAAAGGTCTCCAATGCGGCTTAGCATAACAATGCCCGCGTCGGCATAGACTTGCTTTCCGGTATAGAGGTAAGCAAGACTGAAGGTTTGAATAAGATTGGGAATAAGGCTCTCCCATAACGCCCAGTGAGTATAGTATGCGATAAAAAAGTATTTCTTTCCGTCCGGTGCGACATAGCCCGTGCCGTCGTCAACTCCCCAGGTTTCGCCTTTTTCAGGATAAAGTGTATTTTTAAGTAAGGAGCGGTCGGCTTTTGAAGGATCGAAAATGCCGTTTGCGTCAAGCCCTGATTTGTAATAAGCTCCGAAATCGTTTGTCGGGAATTTCATACCGCAGTTAGGGCAGGTGATCTTCCAGGGATCGTTCACAACGTCGTATTTATACGGATAATTGCCGAATTTATCGATTAAATTTCCGCAGTTTAAACACCCGTAGGTTTGATTTACCCCGTAGGATCTGAATACCTTCTGGCTTGGGATAAGAGCCCACAGGTCTTCCAGTGAATACTTCGAAAGATAATAATCCGCCGAATTTACCGTAGAATCCACGGCTGATTTTGCCCACGAATACTTTTTGGCATTTTCTCTTGCGTTTATAACCATTTCGTCTGTATAGAAGGTCGCGCGCGTTTTAAGCGGTTCATCGGAAGCTGCGCAAGACAAAAGAGGCCGCGGAATGCATAATGCCGCGGCCGATATCATCACGGCGAGAAGAAAAGAGACAGCTTTCTTCAGCATATCGCCAATACCTTTCGTTATTCAGAACTGTTATTTCCTTATTTGTCCGTTTCCGGTAATCACATATTTGACGCAGGTCAGTTCGTTCAAGCCCATAGGACCTCTCGCATGGAGTTTACCGGTGGATATTCCTATTTCCGCGCCGAAGCCGAATTCCTCGCCGTCGGTGAAACGCGTGCTTGCGTTTGTATACACGCATGCGGCGTCGATTTTTGCGGAAAATTCATCGGAAGCGGAGAGTGACTCGGTTATTATCGCTTCACTGTGCTTGGTATTGTGTTCGTTTATAAACCCGATTGCTTCTTGAAGGGAGTCAACGACCTTTACGGATATGATCAGGTCATCATATTCCGTATAAAAATCCTCTTCGGTCGCTTTTACGATTTTCGGATCGTTAATAAACGTACATGCGCGTCCGTCGGCGCGTATTTCCACGCCCTTTTGCTGTAAAGCTTCCGCTGCCTTTGGGAGGAAGGAAGCGGCAATCGAGGAATGAACGACGAGCCCCTCGGCTGAATTGCATACAGACGGGCGCTGGGTTTTGGCGTTGATCAGAATGTTGATTGCTTTTTCTTGATCAGCATCCTCATGAACATATATATGACAGTTTCCCGCTCCGGTCTCTATCACCGGAACACGCGAATTTTCTTTGACGAAATTAATAAGGCCTGCGCCTCCGCGCGGAATGGCGAGGTCAATCTGGCCGCTCATACGGAGAAGCTTTAACGTATATTCCCGGTCCGCGCTGTCAATAAGCTGAACGCAGCCGCGCGGAAAGCCGCACTGCTCCAGAGCGGTGCGGATAGTGGAAACAATCATGCGGTTTGTATTAAGGGCTTCCTTTCCTCCGCGCAGGATTACGGCGTCAGAAGCTTTAAGACAGAGGACCGAGGCGTCTGCGGTTACATTAGGGCGCGATTCGCAAATGATCGCCACAACTCCGAGCCCTACACGCCTGCGTTCTATTTTAAGCCCGTTGGGACGCGTCCAGCCGTCGGAAAGACCCGTCGGATCCGGCAGGGCGACGACCTTTTTTACAGAAGCGGAAATCGCTTCTATTCTTTCGCTCGTAAGCCTCAGCCGGTCGAGCATGGAAGGCTTTATATTTCCTTCGGCAAGCTCAAGATCTTTTTTATTTTCGGCAAGTATTGCTCCGGCGTTTGTTATCAAGGCCTCGGCGATTGAAACAAGAGCGCGGTTTTTCATTTCTCCGGAAACGGATGAAAGAAATCCGGCGGCAGAGCGCGCCTCTGAAGCCATTTTACAGAGTGATTTTTCTATTTGATCAATATTTCCGGTCATTTATATGAAAATACCCTTTCTGTTCAAATTATGTCACATGTGGGTTATTTATCTCCAAGCACGATTAATCCGTTTTCAAAATAACCGGTGTAAACGCGCTGATCGCTCGTTTCCGTCGCGGGCCATGTATAAGTACCGTATCCGTGCATTTTATTGTTTTGGAAATCCCCGGTATATGACTCGCCGTTTGCCCAGGTATATGTTCCCTTGCCCTGGCGCTTGTCGTCCTGAAAATCGCCCGTATAAATATCACCGTTGGCGAATACATAATTCCCCGTGCCCTGCTTGACATCATTTATATAATCGCCGTCATATTTGCTGTTGTCAGCCCAGGTATAAACGCCTTTGCCGTTCTTTTGGTTGGCATTGAAGCCGCCCTCATATCTGCTGCCGTCGGCCCAGGTATAAACCCCCGTACCCTGACGCTTTCCGGCGACGAGGTCTCCCTCGTATTTATCGCCGTTGGCATATGTAAAGGCGCCCTTTCCGGTCTGGATATCCTCGGCGAATTGTCCCTCGTATATATCGCCCAAGCCGGAATATGTCATTTTACCGGAACCATTACGCAAAAGATATTTAATATCGCCGACATAAACGTCGCCGTTTGAATATTTTATCGTATTTGTTTCCATGTCTACATTGGCTTTTGAATCATCGGGATAAAAAGCCGTCCCCTGATAGGGCGCGTTGTCTTTTACCTTGCCGACAAATTTAACGCCGTTATCAAGCTCTATATATCGGTATCCGAGTGAAAAATATACATATATTCCGGTGAAAATCACCGCGATAAGCGCGAGAGAAAATATTACTATTATCGGATTGGCTTTTTTTCTCCGCTTCATTATCCTTCTTCTTGCTGCTTGGCGTTCCATTCAGGAAGCTCCTTTCAGGTGGTACAAGTTTTATTTGTCTCCGGTTCCGTTTGTGGTTTCCGGAACCAATATATAATCAGTATCATTTGTGACGAGAACGGTGTTGCCCCCGGTTTTGTCGCTATAAAAGCTTTTTACCATCGAGCCGGAGAAGTCTACAACTAGCGGAACGATAAAATAGCACAACACAAGGACTATATAAAACACTATTGCGGTAAGTACGACCGAAAGAATGGTTGTTCCCTGACTGTCATAGGTACGTTCCGCCTTCGCCTGAAAATCAGACGGGATATAAAACCTTTCGGTTGCGAAATTACGTGCGGGCTTTAGCTCGCCGTATTTACGGGGCTGAGCTGAATCGCCTGTGTTCATATCTGCGGATATGACGACATTCGAAAGCGAGCTGTTGGGACGAAGAACAAATTTTATAAGTCCGCTTTTTTTAAAACCGAGTTCGTCAAGAGTCTTTGCTTTTGAGACACGGTCACAGCCGTCATCCAAAAGCTTTCTGACAAATTTGCCAAGAATGCGTTTGTTGTAATACGCATATAAAGCCGCGATTACAACCCCCGCAAACACAGCGTATAAATATACTGAAAAATCCACCTCTGAAAACACGGCCGTGTCCTCCTTCTCATAAATACATATATCAGCACGAAAAAATACGTGTATAGGAAGTATTATTTTATTCTTAATATAAAAAGCATTAAATTATATAAGAATTAAAAAGAATTACAGAATGATGTTCTATACGCCGCTTTCTTTTTTAGAAAGCGGTCGGTTTAATTTTTGACTATCTTATCGGTTCCCATATACCGGCGGAGAACTTCCGGAACAGTAACGGTACCGTCGGGATTCTGATAATTTTCAAGAATAGCGGCAACCGTGCGTCCGATGGCAAGTCCCGAACCATTGAGAGTGTGAACGAGCCTTGTTTTGTCCTTGATATCTTTTTTATATTTGATCTCAGCTCTTCTGGCTTGATAATCGACGAAATTAGAGCATGAGGAAATTTCCACATATCTGTTGTAGGATGGCATCCAAACCTCAAGATCATATGTTTTGGCGGATGAAAAGCCCATATCTCCCGTACTGAGCAGAGACACTCTGTAAGGCAATCCAAGCGCTTCAAGCAGAGCGGAAGCATCGCGGGTGAGGCTTTCAAGCTCGTCGTAAGAGCATTCGGGCTCACAGAATTTCACGAGCTCAACCTTGTTGAATTGATGCTGGCGGATAAGACCGCGCGTATCGCGTCCTGCGCTGCCGGCTTCCGCGCGGAAACAAGCGGTATAAGCACAATATTTGATGGGAAGCCTGTCTCCGGAGAGAATTTCCTTGCGGTGCATATTCGTAACGGGGACTTCGGCGGTCGGTATAAGGAAATAATCGGTGCCCGCGACCTTAAAGGCATCCTCCTCAAACTTTGGAAGCTGTCCTGTTCCGCGCATTGAGGCGCGATTAACCATATACGGAGGGAATATTTCAGTATAACCGTTGGCGGTGTGTGTATCAAGAAAGAAATTCACTATGCTGCGTTCAAGCCTGGCGCCCTGTCCCTTGTAAACATGGAATCTGGCGCCGGTTATCTTTGCGGCGGTATCAGGATCAAGAATGGAAAGCTCCGCGCCTATGTCCCAGTGCGCTTTCGGCTCGTAAGCAAATTTAGTAGGCTCTCCCCATGATCTGACAACAACATTGGCGCTGTCGTCCGGACCGACAGGAACGCTTTCATCGGGAAGATTAGGTATGAAGAGCAAGATATCTTCGATTTTTGCGTCTATTTCGGAAATCCTGTCAGTATCAGCCTTGCATTCGTCAGAGAGCTCCTTCATTTCGGCGAATATCCGGTCTGTATCTTCGCCAGCCTTTTTCAAAGCTGGTATCTGCTTTGAAATAGTGTTTTGTTTTGCCTTTTTTGTTTCGGTGTCAGATATAAGCGCACGCCGCTCAGTATCAAGCGAAAGTAAAAGATCAATTTCCGCTCCGTAATCCTTATTACGGGTAAGAAGGCGACGCTTCACATATTCCGCGTTTTCTTTAATAAATCTGATGTCTAACATGGTTTAATCTTCCTATTATATATTTATATGTAATTAGTATTGTTATTCGGAAAGCTCTTCGACGCCGAGAGAACCGAAAAGCTCTTCAAGGTCGTCGCTGTCAAAGAAATCGAGCACCAGTTTACCCGCGCCTTCGTTTCCGGGAATTATCTTAACCTTGCGTCCGAGAAATTCGGATGCTTTTTGCTCGGTAAATTTAAGATGTGAAAGATAAATCTCGTCAGGCTTTTTTGGTACGGGCTTGACGGTGATCCTGCCTTCTTTGATCCCTTCGGCCGCGAGCAGAGCTTTAACCGCGTTTTCGGTTTCGCGGACGCTCATTGAATTTTCAATTATTCTGTTAAGAAGTGAGCTTATCTTGTCCTCGTCCTTTAATGCCAGCAACGCTCTCGCGTGTCCTGCTGAAATAATGCCGTCGCGCAGCATGTTTTTAGCGGCATCGGGCAGCGACAAAAGACGGAGAGCATTAGTCACGGCGGTTCGGGATTTGCCAACTCGCTTTGCGGCTTCTTCCTGGGTGATACCAAAGTTCTCAATAAGCTTTTGAAAACCTCCGGCTTCATCAATCGGATTAAGATCTTCACGCTGTAAATTTTCAATAAGTGCTATTTCGGCGGCATCCTGCTCGCTGACTGATTTTATTATAACAGGAAGTTCGGTAAGCCCTGCCAGCTTTGAAGCCCGAAAGCGTCTTTCTCCCGCTATTATCATATAATTTCCGCCATCTACAGCCTTGACTATAAGGGGCGAAATTACACCGTGAGCCTTTATCGATTCGGAAAGTTCGGTAAGTGTGTCGTCCGAAAAAGTTTTTCTGTGCTGATTTATATCCGGAATTATCCTTTCGATAGGAACAGGAGTGATAACATCGGCATCATCATAGGTGTTCTGCCGCATGAGCTCATCTATGCCGGTGCCGAGAGCGTTTTTCTTGGCCATTTATTTTAAATACCTTTTCTTTTGCCTGATTATTTTGAATTGACTATATGTAACCGACTATATTTTAAATTTTGAAATCATCTCGCGTGCAATTTCAAGATACGCAGAAGACGGTTTACAATTCCTGTCGTAATACACAACAGGCTGTCCAAAGCTCGGTGCTTCACTCACTCTGACTCCACGGGGAATTGTCGACTTAAATACTTTCCCCGGAAAAAATCTCTGTACTTCCCTGGCGACCTGAATGGAAAGATTCAATCTTCCATCATACATAGTAAGAATAACTCCACCAAGAGACAAAGACGGATTGTATAGCTTTTGTACTTTGTTCAGAGTATAAGTAAGCTGTGAAAGCCCTTCAAGCGCAAAGTATTCACACTGCATGGGAACAATTATCATATCTGAACATACCATTGCGTTTAAAGTCAAAAGTCCAAGGGATGGCGGGCAATCAATTATAACAGCGTCATATTTTTCTTTTACCATAGCTTTATCGAGAGCATCAGAAAGAACAAATTCGCGCCTATTGCGGTCGGAAATTAAAAGCTCGGCGCCGGCAAGCTCCATTGTGGCGGGAATAATATCAACACCTTCAAATTTTGTGCCTCGTATAGCTTGCGAAGCTTCAGCGGCGCCGGAAACAATGTCAAACGATGAAACGCCTGAGTTCTTTTTCAAAACACCCATTCCGGTGGAGCAGTTACCCTGAGGATCAAAATCCAAAAGAAGAACACGTCTTTTGAGAATGCCGAGGGCGGCGGCAATATTAATTGCGCATGTGGTTTTGCCTACACCGCCCTTTTGATTGGCCATAGAAAATATTTTTGCCTTATCAGACATTTTGCCCCGCCCCATTATTTATAATTGGCTGAAAATACATTTATATATTCGGAACGAATGGAGAATCATAAGTATTTCTGCTTTAATATTATATACCCCCTGTATCAGAAAGTCAAGAAATATTGCCATATGGCTTTAAACCGAAAATGTTTCACGTGAAACATTTTCTCCCGTACAACAGAACAGAATGTCCGGTTGTGCTACTTTCGGTCGAAAAATGTTTCACGTGAAACATTGCGCTTTTACTAATTATGTGTGCAGCTTTTTATGTATATTTTCATCAGTGTTCCTTCTTCTGTTTCTTCCTTGTCGATATCAACATCGTATCCGGCCAGCTTTACTGTTTCGGCGGCTTTTTCAATTGTATTTGTAAATATCTTAATATCCTTTAATATGATTTTTCTGATGGGACGCTGTTCAACAGATTGTATCATTGTATCCGCCACGGTTTCTCTGTCAATAAAAGCTCGCCTTTTGAATATATCTTCTATAAATTCTTCTGTTTCCGCTACATTCAATCCCTTTGAAATAACTTCTCTCATGATTTTCCTGCGAAGATCAGGTTCGAAAATTTTAAGAAGCGCGCGTGCATGGCGTTCTGAAAGAGAATTTTTGATCATTTCATCTCTTTCATCAGCGTCGAAGCGAAGCAATCTCAACTTGTTCGCTATCGCGGATTGACTCATTGAAAGCTTTTGAGCAACCTGTTCCTGCGTAAGCTTGTGCATGGATACAAGAGCTTCTATCGCTTGAGCCTGTTCAAAAATGTTGAGATTTTCACGTTGAATGTTTTCAATAAGAGAAAGCTCTGCTTGACGCGATTCGCCGATTGAGTCAAATATTATACAAGGCACAGATTTAAAAGCGACAAGCTTTGCCGCTCTGAGCCTGCGTTCTCCGGCTATCAATTGAAATCTTGAGCCGGACTTTTTAACGAGCAGAGGCGATATTATTCCGTATTGTTTTATGCTGTCAGCAAGAGCGATAAGACTGTCATCTTCAAATATTTTTCGCGGTTGATAAGGATTTTGATCTATATCAGTGATATCTATGAGCGTTATTTCCGGTTTCCCGTCTTTTTGATCAAAAATATTACCCGCTTCGGCAAGTATGCGGTGCAAATTCGTTTTGTTCATCTGCTTTAATCCGGACTTGTTCATAATAATGCCGTTACCTTTCTCTTTCTCTCTCTCTCTCTCTCTTACTCTCGCACGTTTATACTCAAATTTTACCGTACTTTTATTGCCGATTATGTCATATCGTGCGACAAAAAACAATAATTACAATATTTTTAAGTTTGCCGAAAGTGATGGTACCGAATTATCATGATTGGCATATTATATTATCAGCGGAGGAGCTCCGCTTCAAGAGTTATTTGAGAGGAGAAAAATATGAACTGCGCTAAGAATTTTCTGTGCAACGATGATTGTTGGATTTGGATCCTTATAATCGCGCTTGTCGTTTGTCTTTTCTGCTGCTGCTGTGGCTAATTAATCTACATCAGTAAGAAAAAAGCGCCGCATTTGTTTGCGGCGCTTTTTGGTATGTTCAGGAAAAATTCAATTCAATTTTATCTTTTCCGTTTGTAGCTGAATATTTAAGCTTTACAGGGGTGCCGCCTTCGACATCCACAGAAAGATTAATTTCAGTGCCGGACGGTGGTGGTTCAAAGTTATATGTCCGCACGGATTTTCCATCAACAATTGTTGTATTTTCGCTTTCAGAGGATTGATATTTGGCTGTTCCCAAAAAGATAAATAGAGCTCTGAGATCTGAGAAAATATCTCCTTTGGCATCGGTTTCAAATTCGCAGCCTAAGAATTCAGTAGTGATTGTGTCTTCTCGAATGGTTTTTATTAATCCGCACAGATCGCTTTCTCCCTGGATCGTAATTTTCATTACATCCGTTCCGTCAAATTTAATATTCATCACGCCGTGCATTTCGTTGATGACAAAGCCGGCTGTATATTCACACGGAGAAGAAAATTTTACTGATATTTGCGGAGTACGGTCGTAAGCATCGCTGCATCCGGACATAAGAATCTGATTACAGCATAAAATAAATATAAATATGACGACTGTTGTTCTGATTCTGTCATTGAAGCTTTTCTCAATTGCGTCTTTAGCTTTTTTATTGTTTATCACTATTTTCCTCCCGAGCATGAGGTGTATACAAACATTGTTAGATACCATATAGATATTGTTGTATAACATCCTATGCACGGAATTTAATATTATTCCTTTAAATTTTTATCGGCAAGCATTAATATTTCGGAAAGGCATGATATCATATCAGTAGGCAACATAAATCGCTTGCCGAGCTTTTCGGCTGCCCTGTCTCCGCACATACCGTGAATATATACCCCCGTAACCGCCGAACGGACGAGCCCTGTTCCCTGTGCGGCAAGCCCTGCGATTATTCCGGCCAAAACATCGCCGCTGCCGCCCTTTGCCATACCATCATTTCCCGTCGGATTAATATAAACATCTCCTCCCGGTGCGGCCGTCACGGTACGGTATCCCTTCAGCACGGCGACGCCGCCGGTCATTTCAGACAGCCGCCTTGCGGAACCGATTCTGTCGGCGTTTACTTTCTCTGTATCGATGCCTAAAAGTCTTGCTGCCTCCCCTGGATGCGGAGTAATTATTGTTCTGTCTCCGTGCTTTGTGAAAAAAGCCTTTTTAATGTCCTTGTATTCATCCGCCGATAGAAGGTTTAATGCGTCGGCGTCGAGAATCATGGGAATATTTTTTTCTGTTTCATCACATAAGTTTGTTATTAAATCTATGATTCCGCCCTTCATGCCAATCCCGCAGCCGCATAATACGGCTGTAAGCTTTGTTTTGATTTTTATTAAAGCGTCCGAACAGAGCTTTGCTTCACGCTGATTTACGCACATATTCGGAAGTATTATAAAAACTGGCTCGGAAACACGTTGTTTTAAAATGCTTAAAGTGTACTTGTCTGCGGCGGCGCATACAAGCCCGACGCCTGTTCTGAGAGCTGCGTAGGCGGCCATATAAGAGGCTCCGGGCATATCCGGCGATCCGCAAAGCGACAGAAGAGTTCCGTATGTGCCTTTGTTTGCGTAAATATTGCGTGTCGGAAGCAGATTGAACGCTTCGTCGTCGACAAGATATGATCTGATGCCTGAAAGCGAAACCGCTTCGGGTGGAAAATCAAAATCAAGGATAGCTTGTTTTCCTGCATAAAGCATTCCCGGCGTTACCGCAAGACCTGCTTTTTGCAGAATAAACGAGCAGGTTTCGTCTGCTTTTACGCAAACCGCGCTGTTTACGTTTTCATCGGCGTTATAATTAATGTCGGTAAGTACGCTTCCATTGTCAGAAGAAACGCCGGTCGGCACATCGCACGATATTTTTAAAGCATCTGAGGAATTAATATCTGCAATAAGTTCTTTAAGCCGCTCGTCGATATGACGCGAGGTATCTGTTCCGGTGCCGAGTATGCAATCGACAATGATATCCGCTTCCGCAAGACGTTTGCCTTCCGAAGGTGAATATGCTCGTATTACGCATCCGGCAGCCTTCGCTTCGGCGGCCGTGATGATCGCGGCGCCAGAGCACGGATCATCAAGCGCAATTACATATGTTTCCGCCTGTCCCGTAAATCCCAGCTCGCGTTTTCTTTCGCATAGCAATCTTGAAAGCGCATATCCGTCCGCTCCGTTGTTGTATGAACCGCAGACGACAGCTATTTTTTTTGAACCGGTTTTAATAATTCTTTCGGCGACATATTTATATAATGCTTCCGCCGCGCGTTTTACAAGCTCTGTTTCTTTAAGTCCGCCAAGCTTCATTGCCATTGCGTCCGCTGCTTTTACCGAGGCGGAGTCAAACAGCTTTTTCACTTATGCATACATCCCTTCCATTATTATTGAGAGTACGAGGGTCCCAAAAAGCTCGTTCAAACAAGCCAAAATGAGTTAAAGGGTATTTTAATTGCTTTTTTCCAAAGAGCTTTAAGTCTTGCATTCCTGTTTGGTTTGTATTATAATAAACAATGAAGCAGTATTTATACCTGTATCCATATTAACACAACGAGGCGAAAAAATCAATGCTAAGACAGTTTTTTAAACTACATGGGGCCGGAAACGATTACATATATTTTGATTGCTTAGGCAGGCTCGGCAGCGTTGATGCAGAGCCGGATCCGTTATTGACATCGGTTGACATCAATTCTCTTGCGCAACGTCTCAGTGACCGCCATTTTTCCATCGGAGGCGACGGAATAATTCTCATATGCCCGTCGGAAATTGCCGATGCTCGTATGAGGATGTTCAACTCTGACGGAAGTGAAGGCGAAATGTGCGGCAACGCGATCCGCTGCGTTGGAAAACTCGTCTATGAAAAGCTTCTGCGAGAAACAGGTTTAAAAAAGCCGATTCTCACGATAGAAACAAAAGCTGGCGTAAAACGCCTGATGCTGGATATAAAAGGTTCTTTGGTAATCGGAGCTGTTGTGGGTATGGGAAAGGCGGATTTTACTCCGTCTGCCATTTCCGCGCTTTCGTCTGCTCCTATAATCGATTCGCCCATTGATGCGGCCGGCCGCTCATGGCGTGTGACTGCGCTTTCAATGGGAAATCCGCATTGCGTTGTATTTGTCAGCGACATAGAATCATTGGATTTACCCGTAATAGGGCCAAAATTTGAAAATATGCCGTTGTTCCCTCAAAAAATCAATACTGAATTTGCCCGCATTGTTTCTCCGTATGAAATAGAAATGCGTGTTTGGGAACGCGGCAGCGGCGAGACCCTTGCCTGCGGAACCGGAGCCTCCGCAACCGCGGCGGCCGCTGTAAAACTCGGATTTTGTGCGCATAACTTCCCCATAGCAATTAAGCTCAAAGGAGGCACTCTTTTTATTACGGTTAAAGATGATTTTGACATAATAATGAAGGGGCCGTGCGAATCCGCATTTTACGGATTCGTTGAAATTTAAAAGTATAATCAGAAAGGCATTCGCTTGAAGCTTTCAGAAAACATTTCTGATCTGCGCAATTTCGCGCAGATCGATCTCGGCGCACTAATACATAACTATAAATTAATCCGGTCGTTTCTTCCTGATGCGGCTTCCGGGATATGCGCGGTCGTAAAAGCCGACGCGTACGGTCACGGAGCCGCCGAATGTGCTCGTGCGCTTGAGCCATATGTCGATTATTTTGCCTGCGCCGACTTCTATGAAGCCGCGGCTTTGCGCGAAAACGGAATATATTCGCCGATTCTTCTTCTCGGAGTAACCCCCGTTTCCCATGCTCGCGCCATGGCGACGCTCGGTATTACCCAGACCGTTCCTTCGCTTGAATACGCCAGAGAGCTTTCGGAGGCTCTTTCCCAGGAAGATATTTTAAAGGTTCATCTTAAGCTCGACACCGGAATGTCCCGGCTTGGTTTTTTACCTTCTGCAGAAAATTTTATCTCGCTCGTCAGCAGCGCCGTTTCATTAAAAAACCTTGATTTTGAAGGCGTTTTCACGCATCTCGCGGATGCCGACGATCTTTTCAGTGAATTCACAGGTGTTCAGCTGTCAATGTTTTATTCCGCGCTTTCTTCTCTCTGGAAGGCCGGGATCAAATTCAAATACCGCCATTTTGCGAACAGCGCCGCCTGCTGCCGTCATTTATCGGAGATGTATGAACATAATTTCCCCGGGGCTTCATACGGCTCTCTGCTTTTCAGACCCGGTATAATGCTTTACGGTTCGTATCCTTCCGCCGATATAAAAGCGCTTGTGGAACGCGCGGACTGCTCGCTCAAGCCGGTAATGAGCTTGTGCGCGAGAGTTGTGAGGATACATGAAATAAAATCCGGAGAATCTGTCGGATACAACAGGACATTCTGCGCGCGGCGTGATTCAAGGATAGCGGTGATCGCCGCGGGATATGCCGATGGGATTCCCCGCGCCTTTTCAAACCGCGTATCGCTCATTTCACCTGAATGCCGCGTAACAGGAAACGTCTGCATGGATATGCTTTTTCTTGACATCACCGATATGAAATCTCCTCCGAATGAAGGCGATTTTGTGACGCTGTTCGGCCCGGGCTCGGATATTTCCGCCGACAGGCTCAGTTATGAATGCGGTACTATTTCATACGAGCTTTTCTGCCGTGTGTCCGCCAGAGTCAAGCGAATATATACGCCAGCGACCTGAATAATAATATTTTATTAACTCTTCAATTAAATATTTACCGCTAAAAGAGAGAAAAGGCTCTTGTATAGACTTTTCTCTCTTATAAAACAAGATCACTTTAATGGAGCATAACATGAAAAAAGAGCTTGTCATCTTTGGAGCCGGCGGCTTTGGCAGAGAAATGATGTGGCAGATCGGGCGCTGTCCGGAGCTTGCCGTCAAATATGATATTCTCGGTTTCACTGACGATGCCGCAAGTTTATACGGCAAAATCGTGGACGGCTTTCCCGTTATAGGAACTCGGGAAACACTTGCCTCTTTTGACCGTCCTGTTGATGTTTTTATCTGTATTGCGAATCCTGCCGCAAGGCGTGAAATCTTCGCTTATCTCTCCGAAAATCCTCTTATCTCGTTTCCTCCTTTTGTCGCCGACAACGCCGTTGTTGCCGAGCCCGCTCTCCTGGGGAGGGGTGCGATAATTTGCGTTTCCTGCGTCCTGACGGTAAACGTAACAATAGGCGAATTCGCCATAATTGACTGCCATTCCGTCATTGGGCATGACTCTGTCATAGGCGATTATTCAACGGTCTATCCGTCCGCGAGTATCGCCGGTCATGTTACGGTCGGCTTATCCTGTGAAATCGGCACCGGAGCCTGTATAATCCAAGGAATAACCGTGGGAAAGCGTGTGATCCTCGGCGCAGGAGCTGTTGCTATTTCGGATATACCGCCCGAATGCACCGCGGTTGGTGTCCCGGCAAAGCCGGTAAAATTCAGATAAAGCAAGATAAATACGCTGTTTATTTTTAAACAGTTCAGTTTTAATTTTAATTTTAATTTAAATTTTCAATCAGGCAGCTAAATTATAAATAAAAAACCGGAACAGGCATTGCTTTTGTCTGTTCCGGTATTGTTTTTAAAAATAGGAGAGCTCAAGCAAACTCAGTTTTTTATTTCCTCCTGCTGCAGAAGTTCGGATGCTCCGTTTCCCGAATATTTATACAGACAGACCTTGACTGCGCCGGAAGTGTCGCTTGAAGGAGTTATAATTATGTATGTGTTCAGTTGATAATCCGGTGCGTTATCTCTCCATGAACCGCTGTTGGCGTATATTACTTTTTTTCCGGCAAAATTTTCTGAAGCGACAAGCTTTGCGGCATGAGTATGGCTGAATACAACAATTCGTACAGAAGCATTGCAATCAAAATACTCTTTTTGAGCTAAAGAGTCGGTGAAATCGTTTGAACCTGCTTTCATAATTGCGGTAGCTGTATCAATCGGGACGGCTACATTATTAAGCGTCTGTCTTTCGGCCCAGCTTTCTACTATGCCATTGTATAGATTGACGCTGATTTTTCCGTCATCGCCCTGATAAGGAATAAGATCATTGATCGAATAAGCATTAGTATAACCGTTAATATTTGTTTTTATCGCATAATCGGTTATACTTTCAGATAATGGCAGCTGAGATAGTATAGCCGCCAATCCCATATTGTAATAATAATAACCGGTATATGTTTCGTCCGCGGTGTTCTGCGGGATAACGGGAACACTGTTTGCCGGTCCTGATACTTTTTCAATAGCTGACGATACCGCGATTCTGGAGAGGAAGAAACCGCTTGGAAGTATCGAGGAGTCGTTTCCGGTGATATTCCGGTTTGAAATAGGATCCGGGGCGCAGATGAAATTGTATCTGTGTCCGTGCTCTATTGCTACTTCACCGTCCATTGCTGTGTATGTACCGAGGCCTTCGGCGTCCCGCGCTTGATTGATTCCCGGGAATATACGTTCGGCCTCTTCTTTGCTGAATGTCATATCATGATTTCCGGGTATATAAGTTACTTTAATGTCGCCGTCATTGATGATAGAGTTTATCGTGTCAATTATTTCCCGGTTGTTTTCAACGATTTTATCATTAAAGTCCGATAAAGAGGTTATAACATAATCCATCGGGATAACCCACTCATCTATCAGATCTCCGTTAATTACAAGTTCGGAAACTGACTTGGATTGCTTAATCATCGACAGGAAGCTTACTATGTTTTGCTTGTCATAATCTGTTCTCGAATATGAATCATCCACATAAAGATGCAAATCGCTAATTACAACGATCTCGGTTCTGTTGGTTGCTTCTTTCGCAGCTTCGCAGCTTGAAAAGCAGGGAAGAAGTATCAGCGCAATCAAGCATATTGCGATAAATATATGTTTGTTAAAATGCTTGTTCATTTATATAAATTCCGTTTCTTAATAATTTTTAACACAAATATCCAAAGCTTTCGCAGCTAAGAGCATTGTTATTTATTTCCCAGTATTCTTTTAAAATCGTCAATATCCATATCCCTGACTACATATGAGCGCGGGAAAGCGAAAACATCAAGCTTATAACCGCTTTCGTCAGAGGGAGGCTCGGTCGTGAACGCGGCGGTGTAATAACGTGCGGCGGCAGCTTTGACTGAGTCGTCATATGCTCCGTATGGATAGCATAACGCGGTGACTGGCATGCAGGTGATCGATTCGATTAGTTCTTTTGATTCGGAAAGCTCATATTCAAGCTTTTCCCGAGACAGCCCCACAAGCGAGCTGTGCGTCAAACCGTGGCTTTGAATACTGACGAGCCCACTGGAGGACATTTCATAAAGCTGCGCGTCAGTGAGGTGACGCTCGGTTCCGATCGTTTTAGGAACAACAAAAATTGTCGCCTTGATATTGTATTTTTTTAAAAGCGGAAAGGCGTTTGTGTAGTTGTCCTCATATCCGTCGTCAAAGGTTATGCAGACAGGTTTTACCGAAGAACGAGAAAATTTTCCGCTTGTAAGCTCGGACGCGAAAACTGTTTCGGCGCCGGATTCTGAAATATACTTAAGCTGAGCTTCAAAATCCGCAGGCTTCACAAAAAGATAGTGATATTCGGTATACGGCTCGTCGAGTATCAGGTGATATGTAAGAACAGAGGCGGAAGAATAATTATACCCTGTGCCGCATGAGGTATGAAAAACCATTATTAAAGCGGCAAGCATTGCTATTAAATAAAGCTTTTTTGTTTTTTTCATTTGTATGGACACAGGTTACGGTAGCTTTATAAGCTCCGCAAACAGTGATTTAAAGAATTATGTATTAATTAAATTTTTTCCTGTTCTTTATTATTAACGCGGATATTAAATATTACTGCAATTTTTAAATGCATTTTAATAGTTACCGCATTAATCAGTATCCTGACGGCCGTTTTTATCTGTGATTCCGTGCGAAACAGAGTGTGCTTCTGCTTCTGAGCTGTATATGGAGAATGCGGGAATAAAATATCCGGGCAGACATACGTAATCAACATCGGCAATATCATAGGAGTATGTGTCAGGCAAAGCCTCAGACAGCTGTGCGGGCTCATTAACCTCCGATAACTTATATGAAAATATCATTCCCGCGGACATGGTAAACATAATTGCGACTACAATGATCCATGTGCCCTGTTTTTTACGTGATTTTTGAGAAACAATCAGCTCAATGCGTTCCCTTAAGGCGCGTTGCGCGCTGGAAAGCGCGGTAACAAGCTTGTCGGTATGCGTAGAGATCTGTCTCATCGCTTCAAGTATACTGCGTCCGTATTCGACCTTTTGCAGAGGAGATAAATCAATTGTCACCGCTTCGTCACATGAAAGCTCAGCGAGCCGCTCCAGCCGCTTAATCATCAGCGAGACGAAGGGATTGAACCAATGCAGAGAAAAAGAAACGGCGCAGATAAGCTTTACCAGCGTGTCTTTTCTTTTGTAATGCGTAAGCTCATGAAAAATCACGGCTTCTTCGGCATCATCGGGAAGGATTATAAATTGCGATATAAAACCGCACAGCATCGGTACGAAAACGCCTGGGCAACTGTAAAAAGCAGGCTCACGCACGATCCCGGCTTTACGGCACAAAAGACTGAGCTTTTCCCTCCGCTCGTCTTCTATCGGCAAACGGTTTTTCTTTATATAAAAGAAAAAATGAAGATAAGGAATCACTAAAAGGAGAAAGTGAAGCAGTGCGCCCGCGGCCCAGACAACAGAGATGATATAAAGCGTTTTTTCGACATCCGACGAGAATACCGTGACATTGTCGGCGGCTGTACCGATGAAAGCTCCTGCCTCTGAAGACGACATTACCGGAATATTGATTTTAAAAATAGTCGGCAAAATCGGAAAGACCTTGACAGGAACGGCAAGTCTCAGCGAGAGCAAGGTGAGGGCTATGTATTTGCAGCTCTGGGTATAACGATTTCCGAACAAGATGTTCGCTGCGGCGAAAAGCACGATTAAAAGAGTCACGGAGCAGGAAACAGATAGTATTTCCAAAAATATTTTAATCATTTAGACGACTGTCCTTTCCTGTTTTGATGGCAATTACTTATGGTTATCTTTTTCGGATTTTGCCGAAGCATTTTTTTCGAGCCTTTTCTGAGCTTTATCAAGTATAGAGGAAAGCTCGGAAATGTCCTTTTCGGTAATGCTTTCGTCTCCGATGAGCGACGCGACAAGGCGTTTTCTGGAACCGTGATATATCTTGTCGAGAAAATTCACGGTTTCGGCGGCGCGGTATTCTTCCTCGCTGACAAGCGTGTAGAAAGCCTTGTATATAAGAGTAGAGCCGTGATATTCTGTTTTGATAAAGCCTCTTGAATCAAGTCGCGCAAGCAAAGTGTGAAGCGTGGCTTTGGTAACCGGATGAGATTTGCTCATCTCGACATATATCTGTGAGATTCTGGCGGGACTTTCAAGACGCCAAATAATCATCATTATATCAAGCTCTGCTTCAGGAAGCCGCTGTATGACACCGCTTTTTGTTTTCATGGCTGTTCCTTTCGTATATATTTATAACAATATTTATTTTATACCATTCTATCATTATCATAAATATATGTCAATAACAAACAGAAAATAATTTACATTTTTAAAGATTATTCTTAAAAGCGTTGCAAAGGTATACAGCCGCGGAAGCCAGTATCATCGCAAGCCCTGCCCAAAGAAATATAACTGCGTAAGGCGAGTCCGTCCCGGCTATTTCGAATATTCCGAACAGCATGCTCCATAGGGTAATACTGGCGATGCCGGAGTTGAAAAGATTGAACGATAACCTCGGAGAACGGGGAGCGCGCAGAACCGCCGATATTAAAAAATACACTGCGGCAGCGAGAGTATACGAGAACATATACGTCATATAAACCGAACTGACGTTATGGGAAAACCGTGAATATATAAGATTAAATATTACGCAGAACACGGATAAAGAGGCGTGGACTAAAGAGGCTTTGAAATTTCTGTTCATTGTGAAAATCCTCAGATACTTGATAACTTATTTGGAAACAATCATTTTAAACTTTTTAAATGACGTTTCTTGCCTGACTTAAAAGCTATGATCAGATAGATCGCATATATTATAACTGCGCTCGCCGAAACCGCCGCTCCGGGCAAAAGCCCCGGCGTCATATATCTGAATTCGACAGTGTTCGGTCCTTTGGCGCATCTGACGGCACAAAGACCGATAGAATTGATCGGCTCTGTTTTATTACCGTTAATGTAAATGTCGAAGCCTTTGGCGCATGGCATAGAAAAGAATAAAAAACCGTCCGATTTCGCGTCTATAGTACATACAAAGCCGTTATGCCTGCGTTCGAAGTTATTTTTGCTTTCCGCTTTGAGCCTTTCAATATCGCTAAGATACGTTTTGTCACCCGTATCGGACACAAGCTGATACGAAAGCGGTTCATACCCACGTTCTTCTATGAGCTCGTCCGGGAGAACGACGCCCTTGAGCATAACGCGCGTTCTCATTGCGTCGGGAATGGTTTCAAAATCGCTTCTTTTGATTGCGTAAGGATAGAAAAAGCCCATCGGAATAAAATCCGCTCTTTCGTAAACATATACGGTTTCCGCTCCGTTGTTATATTCGGTTACCTCAGAGTCAGAGCGCGAATCGTCTTTTTGAACGGTAAAATCGTATTTTGTCGAGGTAAGTACGTAATGAGCTTCGTCGCCGTATGTCATTGACGCGACGTTGCGCCATTTGCCGATGGCTGCGCAGAATTCAAAAATATGTCCATCCACAGTGCTGATCCAGCAGTCAGCGGAAGGATAGCCGGCGGCCATATTGGAATTAAGATATGGTGTCTTTACCCTGAAGTTACCGGCATCGTCAGTAAGCGTGCAATTCAGTCCGGTCCCTACTATCTTTTCATAATAATTTACGCTTTGACCGGCTGAAATCGAATCGTATATATGGAACGCGCCGGAGCAGGCGGAAAACAAGGCGGCTGCGGCGATAAGCGCCGCGGCATATTGTTTTTTACCGGCGCAGAATTTTATTATCAGATAAAGCGTGATAAGCCCGGCAAGAGCTATGATCAGCCTTGCGGAGTATCCTCCCGCGTCGATAATCAATCCGTTCGGACGACTGTCAGAGCGAAAAAGAGCGAGCGCGCATGTAAAGCCGAGCGCAAGAAAGCCGAATGCGGCGATATAACGGTAAAGTGCTGTGTTTTCGCATACAAATCCGCCGCAATCAGGTATTGAACCGATATTTGTCGCCGTTTCGTGAGAGGATGAGGCTACGCTCATTCTTGATTCGGCGGTGAGCGCGGAGCACAGAGCGAGGATCAGAACGGGCATGTAGAACCAGCGCGCGTAATAAATTCCGGACAAACCGGAAAACAGACTGTTCGCGGCGGGAATAAGCATGATCAAGCCGCAAACGCAAATGAGAAGTGAAAGACGTCCTCGCTTTTTAAAAACATAGGCGGCCGCGAGCGACGATCCGCACATAGGCAGCCATAGATTGACAGATGCAAAATCCGCAGCTTTAACCGATGAGCAAAACGACGGGTTTTCCGCCGGAAAGAGGATGGCGCGAAACAGCCTTAAATAAATGGTATTGTCCTTATAAATAACGGCATCCGCTCCCGTAAGCCTTTCAGACACGGACGGAACACCAAGAGTGAATATCGCCGCAGGCAGCACGATGAACATCGCCATGCAAAAGCCCATAACCGCTTCAAGCGCGATAAAGCCGAGCAAAGCAAGATTTTTCTTTATATCCCGGAAATAATCCTTTCCTACAAAGCGGATCAGATAATAAACGACTGTAAAAACGACCTCGCCGGTGAAGAACACGTAATTAGTAATGGCGCATATAAATACCGCCGCCGCGAAAACGCCTTTACGTTTTTCGGTTACAAGCACCTCAAGCCCGTACAGTAAAAGCGGGAAAAAGCATATGACATCGTGAAAATGATTGAAAAATAAGTTTATGGTCGAAAATCCGGAAAAGGCATAAAGCACGGCTCCGAAAATCGCGCCTTCATCCGTTTTTGTGAAACGGCGTATATAAAGACAAGCGAAAAATCCGGTAAAGGAATATTTCAATATCAGAAGAGGCGCGACGATAAACGGAAACCACGACGGCGGGAACAAAAGCGAGATCCAGAAAAACGGGCTTCCTAGAAGATAAAACGCGTAAGAACCGATAAAATCGCCGCCCAGGTCTGTTATACCGCTCCACAGAACATCACCGGATTTAACGGAGGCGTTTGCGGTAATATTGAATATGAGCTGCTGATGAGTAAAATCGGCGCATATGTTGAAAATTCCGCTCTGGAATATAACAAACGGCAGAATCATCAGCGCGGATGTGCATAAGCATATTACAAATGCTTTTTTCGCTCCGGACGGGCGAAAAACCGCCGATGCCGACGGAGCGAAATTTTTCATAGTTATTCTCCGTAGACCCCGCGGCATATACCTTTAAGCACTGCGGCGTCGTGAATAAAGCTGTCGGTTAAACCGTCTTTTGAAAACTCCGTCAGGAAATTATGATTCTTTCCGTCGCCTTTTATCAAGCTCATATATTTGCTCCAGCTGTCCGCTCCGTCCGCTTCATCGAGAAGAACCTGTTTTCCCTGACTATAATTGAAAACATGAATGTTAATAAGATATGGCAGCACGGCCTTCAGCGCTTCCATATTTTTTTCCGTGTCAAAAGTCACCTCTGTCTGCCAGTAAAGCCGAATATTGTCGCGTCCGATATCGTTTATCAGTTCAACCGCGTCGCATGCGTTTGAGGTAAGGGAATTGTTGTGATATTCAAAGGCGACCGAAACGCCATCCGCGGACGCCGCCATCGATATGCGCCGCGCTTCGTCAATGCATTCCGCGTATTGTTCCTTGGTCATCCTTGCTTTTTCCGAGTTTCCGGCCCAGATTCTTATCACAGGCGCGCCAAGCTCGCGTGCCGTTTCGAGAATGTCCCTGAAGGATGCACCGGAACCGAGAGAATAATAAGAGCCGTAAGAAAGAACCTCAAGCCCTCGTGATTCGGTTTCCCTTCGTACTGTTTTTGCCTTTGCGGTATCTCCGGCGGGGACATGCACGTCTCCGCCCCATTCTATCCCGTCCACACCTGACGTTTTTGCGAGATTTATTATATCAAGATCTGCCAGCCCACGAAAGCTGACAGAAGCGATGCCGGTTTTATACATTATAACCGTTCCTTTCCTTTGGGTGACAATAACTATTTATATTATTCGATATTATTCGACAGAAAACTATTATATTCGGCTTCGCCGGCAAGAATATTGAGCGCGTCGATCAAAGCGGAAACACCGAGATTTTCCGGAAGGGAAAATTCCTCAAGCAGCTTTTTCCTCTTTCGGGCGCTGTCTTTTCCTCCGAAGAAGCCGTCCTCATAAAGCCGCGACCGCGTCAGCCATTGTCTGTTTGCGTTTCCTTCTGTGACTGTGCAGGTTTTTACTCTGTCTGCGGCGATCAACAGACGCCGCAAAAGATCGGAATCAATTCCCTCTACTCCGACAAGCCCGGCCTTCCCCGGTGTTCTTTTACGCTTTTCCTTGCCGGAAACTGTCGGGACATATATGTTAACTATATCATATTCGCTTTCAGGCACGGCACCCTTGATGTATCCTCTGATAAGCCGCCCCGCGTCATCGCTGTCGGTCAGGATGATTATGCCTGTCCTGCGCGCGTATGATCGTATCAGCTCAAGCTTTTCCGCGTTTTTAAAAACTCCGAAGCCTTCTGTAGTGATAATTACAGCGTCGGCCAGAGATTCAAGCTTTATTTTGTCGTATTTTCCTTCAACTACAACGGCGCGCCTGAGCTTTATTCTTTCCGCTCCGCCGTCTTTTTTTGCAGACATATTCATTTCTTTTGAATAAGACGCAGAACCATCGTGTCTATAAGAGAATACCCGTCGATTGATTCCGATTTAAGCCGTCTGTCCGTTTCAAGACAGAGAGCGGCCGCATATGAGGCAAAGCTTTTAGGGTTTGACTCCGCATAGTCGCGATAATTTCTCAATTGCCATTCCTGCATGCCGGTGATATGCGCGGCCTGCGATGGAGAAGCGGCGGAACAAGCGGCAACGGCCCGTACCGAGCGGCTGAACGAGGCGTTTATCACGATGGGATCGATCTTTTTTCTCCTTAGCGAGCAAAGCGCCCGAAACGATTTTTCCCTGTCCCGGCGAAGCACCGCGTCTGTAAGATTATATATCTCATACTCCTCGCTGTCCTCGGTGAAGAGCTCAATATCTTCTCTTTTTATTTCGTGTCTCGTTCCGGACGGCTCGTCAACATCGAAATCCGGTCCCTTTGCGTATGCGCAAAGCACTTTTATAATGTTTTCAATTTTCAGCATTTCACCGCCGCAGCGTGAAATAATCAGCCTCAAATTTTCGTCAGAGCAATGTACCCTTTCGGACATGAACGCGTCGTCCGCCCATTTCAACAGTCTCTGAGGTGAAAGACGCGTGAAATCGACTATATATATCAACGAGGAAAGCGATTTCATGATTTTTCTCGCGGTGGTCTTTTTATCCGGCACAAGCGTCTGTCCGCCGAAGATAAGCATGACGATTTGTTCTTTTGACAGCTCCGAAAGCATTTTTATAAGTGACTTTTCATCGCGGTCGGAAAGCTTCAGAAGAGGCAGGCCGAAAACCTCAATAAGGCGGTATTTCCCCATAAAGGAAACGCCGCTCAGTTCGTTTTCAAGCTCCCGCAAGGAAGCGCCGTCGTCAAAATCAAGCCTGACGCGGTTAAAGTCCGGCATCGGTTCCGACGCAATGAGTTTTCTGAAATTATCAAGCCATTTTCCGATAAGATAATCCTCCGTGCCGCAGAACAGGTATCCGCCGGCCGGATCGGTTTTAAATTTCGTTTTAAGCTCGTCCGCTGAATTATAAAAGCTTACGGAATCTGCCATCAGTCCATTCTCTCTGAAAGCTTTTTGCCGCCGAGGATGTGGAAGTGAATATGCTTCACCGACTGACATCCGTCCTCGCCGACATTTGATATTATTCTGTATCCGTTTTTAAGCCCGGTTAGCTTCGCGATTTCCGGAATTGCACGGAAAACCTCTGCTATGACATTGCTGTTCCCGACGTTTATCGCGTCGGCGGAGGCGATGTGCGTCTTCGGGACGACAAGAACATGCACAGGCGCCTGCGGATTAATGTCACGGAACGCATATACATATTCGTTTTCGTAAACCTTTTTTGACGGGATCTCTCCCGCGATGATTTTACAGAAAATACAGTCCATATTTTTGCTCCTTTGTGTGGAAATTATCGGCAGTGGCTTTGCCCCTGACCCCACTTAAGGACCCTTTTGGAAAAGGGTCCTTAAGAATCCCCTAAAACTCATATTCGAGTGAATATAGCTCACCCATACAGATATTCATATGGAAAAGGGTCCTTAAGAATCCTAAAACTCAAATTCGGGTGAATAAAGTTCGCCCATACAGATATTCATATGGAAAAGGATCCTTAAGAATCCTCTAAAACTCATATTCGGGTGAATAAAGTTCGCCCTTACAGATATTCATATGGAAAAGAGAATCCCCCCTCATTTATGAAATCCCCAAATGAGCTTTTTGAGGAGTCCAGAGGGACTTTTTCGCTAAAAAAGTCTCTCTGGCGTCTCCCTATTATCCAAGTATTGAAAAGAATTCTTTTTTAGCGTCCGGAAGCTTTTCCGGGAGTTTTCCTCCGGAGGCCGCGCTGTCCGGGCGTCCGCCGCCGCCTCCGCCTACGATCGGCGAGAGCTTTTTGAGGATGTTTCCTGCATGCGCTCCGTTTTTGACCGCATCCTTGCCGCATCCGGCGACAAATTGTATCTTGCTTTCTTCCGGTGAAACGCTGTAAAGCACGGCGACAAGCGAAGAATGCCTGTCCTTGAGCATATCGAGAGAGGAACGCATTCTGTCTGTCGAGTCGTTTCCTGCGTCGGCGAAAAGGAGCGCGAATTTGCCGTTATCGGAAAGCTGCGCTTCGTATGCGCTGACTGAGACGGCGGCGAGCTTTACAGAAAGAGCTTCGATCTCTTTTTTTGCCTCGGAGAGCTCGGCGGCTACGGATTGGGCGCGCTTGACAAGCTCTGCGGAACTGTTTGCTTTCAGTATTTTAGCGGCTTCTGCGATTTCGGACTTTTCTTCAGCGATCAGTCTGAGCACGTTTTCGCCGGTGACGGCTTCTATTCTTCTTATACCGGCCGCAATGCCGGCTTCTGATACTATCTTGAAAAGTCCGGCCTTTGCCGTGTTGTCGAGATGCGTTCCGCCGCAAAGCTCGGCGGAAACGTCTCCCATTTTTACCATTCTGACCACCTTGCCGTATTTTTCACCGAAAAGCGCCATGGCTCCGTGCTTTTTGGCCGTTTCCGGATCTGTTTCCATGGTGGTGATCGCAAGTCCGGCGAGAATATTTTTGTTTACGATATTTTCTGTCTTTTCTATTTCATCGGGCGTCATGGCGGTAAAGTGCTTAAAGTCGAATCTGAGCCTGTGCTCATCGACCAGTGAGCCGGCCTGCTCTACATGCGTGCCGAGGACAGAACGGAGAGCCGCGTGCAGCAGATGCACGGCCGAATGGTTGCGCCTTATCGCGTCGCGTCTTTCCGTGCAAACCGCGGCGAGCGCCTCGTCTCCGACGGAGACGACGCCTTTTTCGATTGTGACATGATGAATTATAACGCCGTTCTTTGTCTTTTTTGTGTCTGTCACCAAAAGCTTTGCCGTGGGTGTCGTGATTGTGCCTGTGTCGCCGACTTGTCCGCCGCTTTCTCCGTAAAACGGAGTGGCTTCGAGAATTACCGCGCCTTCTCCTTCGCTGATGGCTTCCGCGGGCTCTCCGTCGGAGAGGATAGCGGCAACGCGTGTTTTATAAGACAGCTTTAACGCGTCGTAACCGACAAAATCGGTCTTTTCCATTCCGGCAGTAAAGGTCGCGTTCGTGCCCTCCCATCCTGCCGCGCCGCCGCGGGCGGCTCTCGCGCGTTCCTTCTGTTCCTTCATCAACAGAACAAAACCGTTTTCGTCGATATCAATTCCGCTTTCGCGGCAAAGCTCTTTTGTCAGATCGATCGGGAAGCCGTATGTGTCATAAAGCTTGAAGGCGTTTTCACCGGAGAGCTTTTTTTCCGCGCCTATGCCATCGAGCATTGATTTGAGTATTATCAGACCTCCGTCGAGCGTCTGTTCAAATCTTTCCTCCTCTGCCTTGAGGACGCGTTTGATATAATCGCGCTTTTCCGCAAGCTCGGGATATGCGCGTTTGTTTTCGTTTATAACAAGGTCGCACAGCTCATAAAGAAAGCGCCCCTTGATTTCGATGAGCTTTCCAAAGCGGGCGGCGCGCCGGATGATGCGGCGAAGTACATAGCCTCTGCCCTCGTTGGACGGAATGACGCCGTCGCTGATTAGAAACACAGAGCTTCTGATGTGATCGGTGATGACGCGGATGGCGACGTCGTTCTCATGAGCGGATCCGTATTTTTTTCCGGAAATTTCGCATACATGATCGAGGATACGGCGAACCGTGTCCACCTCGAAAAGGTTGTCGACGCCCTGCATAACGCACGCGAGACGCTCAAGTCCCATGCCGGTATCTATGTTTTTCTGCTTCAGTTCGGTATAATTGCCCGCGCCGTCGTTGTTGAACTGCGAGAAAACAACGTTCCAGATTTCCATGAATCTGTCACAGTCGCAGCCGGGGCGGCAATCAGGGCTGCCGCAGCCGTATTTAGGTCCGCGGTCGAAATATATTTCGCTGCACGGTCCGCAGGGACCGCTGCCATGCTCCCAAAAGTTGTCTTCTTTTCCGAGCCGGACGATCCTTTCCTCAGGGACGCCGCATTTGTCGCGCCAGATTGCGTATGCCTCGTCGTCATCCTTGTAAACGCTCGGCCACAGCAGGTTTTCCGGAATTCCCAGCACTTTTGTGAGGAATTCCCATGCCCACGCTATGGCGTCGTCTTTAAAATAATCTCCGAAGGAAAAATTACCGAGCATTTCGAAATATGTGCCGTGACGCGCCGTCTTTCCGACGCGGTCGATATCCGGCGTGCGAATGCACTTCTGGCAGGTAGTGACGCGGCTTCTCGGCGGCTCCTCCGCTCCGGTGAAATATGACTTCAGCGGAGACATACCTGCGTTTATCAGCAAAAGGGATTTGTCGTTTTCGGGAATAAGTGAAAAGCTTTTCAGCCTGAGATGTCCTTTGGATTCAAAAAACGAAAGAAACATCTCTCTGAGCTCGTTAAGTCCTGTATACTGCATACGGTTAAATCTGCGATGACAGTCGCAATTCTTTCTATATTTTTTTTTGATGATATCGAATGATTTTATCACTGTAAGCTTGTTTTGTCAACATCCGCACCCTGCCCGAACGCATATAGCTTAACCGTGCCTAAGTCGTCCGCGCCTGTTTCGCACCCCAGCCAGGCCGGAAGGCGGTCGGGCTCGATAAGGCAGGTCGTGCGCGGATGGATTTGGGCGAATTCTCCCGCCGGCTTTGTGAGCACGGCGAATTCTCCCCCGCACTCACCGCGGCGATATATTCCCGCCATATATATTTCGTTTATGTCGGAGCGAAAGCCGTATTTGACAGCGGATGTATTCTCGCCTTCGGGTTTTGACCATTCGTAAAAGCATCTCGCGGGCACGGCGCAGTGATATTTCTCGGCGCTTTCGGCAAAAAACCTGCTTGTATAAACCGTCTCGCTCCGCGCGTTCGCGACAACGCCCTTTCCATCCCACTTTTTAAAGCCCCAGAGCGCGGGAAGGAGCCGCAAGACTCCTTTGTGAAGAAGGATAACGCTGCAGATCTGCGCCGGAAACCGTTCCTGTGGGGAATCGGGGAAGGCGTCAGGAGCGTCAAAATCGCCGCTTTCAATGCGTACGAATTTATGCTCGAGCATGCGCCTTATTTCCGCTAAGTCATCGCGCGGATTTTGAAGATAGCGGCAGCACATATCAGTTCTCTTTCTTTTTTCTTTTCTTGGAAAGTATCGCGGCTGTGGCTCCGAGTATCGCGGCGGATGCGGCGACAGCCGCGCCCACGGCGATAAAGTTGATATCTGAGGGCTCCTTCTGCTTTTCCGGCGGAAATTCCGCGTTTACCGCAAGCTCGCTCAGCTTTAAAGAAGGATAAAGCTGTTTTCCCGATTGGGATTTGCTGAGCGTGCGGATCGTGATATCGAATTTCTGCGTGATGCCGTCGTATGAAACCAGAAGCCGAACCGGATAACTGTTTTGTCCGGTAATATATTTATCGGACAGGAGCAAGTCGGTTCCGTTTAAATCGAACATATCGCCGTTTCCGAACGTTTTATCCAACGAAACGATATATTCCGGCTGTTCATATAGATTTTTAATATCGCTGTTGACGATAAAGCAGCTTCCGACGGTGTCTCCCGGCTTTGCGTCGGCACGTATTTCATTTGACAACGTAATGCCGGACAGCGAGCTTTTTATGCCCTCCAGCATAGTTTCCTGATCTCCGGAAAGGCACGAAAGCGGTATGTAGAACGCCCTTCCCTCCGAAATGTCATAGGTGTATCCTTTTGTGACATCGGTCAGAACTTTGTAGGAGCGAATGAGCGTGATATCGCCTATATTAAGAGAATACTCGCCGTCTCCTTCTGTTTTTTCGGCGGAAATAATCTTATACGAAGCGTTCCTTGTTCCGTCGTTGCCGATATAGATGAATCTGCCGGCAAGCTTCGACGCGTCCACGTTTCCGTCGAATTTAACGTTTATGAAATTGCTTTCCGAAAGCTCCTTTGCGAATCCGGTGACAGTGCCTGTATACTGTCCTTCACAGGATTTTTCGCTCTCCGTTGTTCCTGTCACCGAGGCGTTATTTAAATATAAAGAGACCTTTTGATCCTTAAGGCTGTATACAGCGAAGAATCCGCAGAAATCGAACAGGCCGTCGATCCTGTAGGTTGATTTTGTATCCGTGGAATAGACTATATAGTCCACTCTTCCGCTTGCGAAGGTGACTTTCACGGCCTTTACCGAGTTGTCCGTCACAGCCGCGGAATCCTTTTTGACCTTGACAAGCTCGCTCTTTTCAATTTTTGATTCCCCTGCGTACGGCTCTATAACCGATACGAACAGACTGTCAAGAGCGCCGGTTCCCTCGCGGTTCACAAGCAGATAATCAAGCCCCGCCGGATTGCCGTCTTTATTTCTGGGCGGCGTGCCGTTTGCCAGAACCGCGCTTGTGAAATCACCGAGCATAGTGAGCTTTAAATGCACATTGTCAACGTCCGAATAATTTCTCGTGTCGACTATCGACCAGTCGACGGATATAGTGCTGTCCGGAGACGAACAGGTCTGTACCTTGTCAAGGTATTGATATCCGCTTTCGTAATTGCCTTCGCCCCATGCGACATTCTTTCCGGCCAGCGTGCCGATAAAGTTTCCGTCCGCGTCTGTTTGAGGAACGAATTGCATTCCGGTGATCTCGCGCGAATCAGATTCCGCCGGATGGAAGCTGTACGTATGCTTTTTGCCGCCCTCGACATCGAACAGATCTATCGCGTATGAGGTTTCGCCGTCGATGCGAATCAGCGCGGTCGTTCGGCGGTATTCGTTCGCGACCGCGTAAACGGAATTCGCTTCAACGCTTACGAGTTTGACGAAATCGGTGACATCGTAATTTTTTGGCTGTGATACGATCTGTGAGGCCATTCTGCGGTCATTGACCAGCACGGTGTTATGGCTGACCGTGTTCGAAACCCAATAAACCTCATTCGGAGTGCCGTCGCAGAACTCCGGATATCCGAGATCAGGCATCATATCAAGCCCGAAGGCGTACAGGCCGATATTGAGAGTGTCCGAATGCCCGTGCCCGCTGTTGCGTCCGTAATACATCGTGAGGACTGTTTCGGAATTGGCGAGAGACGCTTTTTCGCCTGATTGTTTGATGAATTTCAAGCCGGAAAGCTTCACGCTGCCGACCCGTTTATCGGCGGCTTCAAGGGATAAAACATGATAACCCTTTACGAAGCTGAAGGTTCGTTTATAATACATGGTCGACGTCTGACCCTCGTCAAGCGCAAAGTCGACATCCGCCTCAATCAGCTTTCCGTCGACATAAACGTTGAACACGCCGCCGTTTTTTGTTCCGGCGTAAAAGGTCAGCATATCGTAAACCGCTTCGCTGTTGTCGAGATAAAAGCCTAAGGACGCTGAATCCCCGGCGGAAACGGGCGTGAATTCTATCGTATCGCCGTCCCGAATAATATTATTGTAAAGCTTTTGGCTTATTATGCTCATGTCAGAGCATTTGATTTCGGTGGATTTCGCGTATACAGCCGCGTCGGAGGCCTTGTTTATGTTCATCAGAGACGCGAAGCCGTATCCGGTAAGGTTCTGCGACGTGAGCGAATATTTGCCGTGTTCATCGATGACGGCCTTTACCTTTCCTGCTATGCCTTCGGGATCGTCGTCAAAAATTGTAAGGCGCAGCCCGGACAGATCGCCGTTATACAGGAAATCGAGAAGCTGAGCGTATTTTGGCTCGTTATATACGCAGAAAGCCTTGAGCACATTGGAGGCGTAAAGCTCAGTCGTGTGCGATCCGGTGGAGCCGACGTCGCCGATATTTGGCGTGAAAGAACGCGTGGCCATGATATTTGCCATGGAATCAAACATTTTTTTGAATTTAATGTTTTCGTATATATCATAGCTTATATTCGTGCCGTTTATTTTATAGCCGCGCAGAAAATCCGCGAACAAAAGGTAATTTCCGAGCCAACCGCTGTTGTAGCCGGGGGATGCTTCGTTGCCCATGGCGTCTCGGTCGACATCATTGATAAACGTCGCGGACACGTTTCCTCCGTCGGCATTGCCTGATGCCGGCTTGAACAGAAAATCGAGCCACTGCTTCGTCAACGTCGGGTCGTCGAGGCATACCGCGGCGCAGGCGAGCGTTGTTTGGTGCATACCGTTGTTTCCGTGTATGTTGTTCTTTTTATATTCGACTATTATCTGTTTAAACAGGCCGTTTTCTATATTGATCATGATATCCTGGTATGACGTGATCTTTGAGCTCTTTGATTTCAGCAGAGCCATCGCGTCGTCCCCGAGCGTTTCAAAACCGTAAAAGAACGCATCGTAGGATTGTAAAAACGGCATTATCATCGTACATTCCCAGATACTGCCGATGATATGCCCGTTGTCATAGCCGCTGTGCCTGTAACCGTCGGCCCATTTCTGATCCGCGAGCGTATATGTGGGATAAAGGTCGGCGAGCCGATTTAAAAGCACAATGCCCGCGTCGGCGTATTTCTGCTCGCCCGTGTAAAGATAGGCATAATAGAAGTCGTTGATCATCTGTGTGAGTATGCCGTACCAGTTACCGTATTCGTTATAATAGGCGACAAAGAAATACTTCTTTCCGTCGGGCGCGACATAGCCGGTGCCGTCGTCGACGCCCCATTTTTCGCCCTTTTCGGGATAAAGCGTGTTCACGAGAAGGCTTCTGTCGGCCTTTGAGGGCTGAAAGATCCCGTTTTCGTCAAGCCCGGACTTGTAATAAGCGTAATAATCGTTCGTCGGGAATTTCATCCCGCAGCTCGGGCAGGTGACTTTCCACGGGTCGTTTATGTAGTCGATTATATATGGATAGTTCCCGTATGCGTCTATGTCGTTTCCGCAGTTTAGACAACCATAGGTCTGGTTGACGCCGTATGAACGGAAGACCTTTTGGCTCGGAATCATCGCCCATATATCTTCGAGCGAATACCGCCCGAGAAGCTGATCGGCATCTGCGATTTTGCTGTTCGCCTCTGATTTTGCCCACGAATATTTTTTTATGTTATCCCTGGCGGCGGCTATTTTTGCGTCCGTGTATATCGTCGCACGCTTTTTAAGCGGCTGCGACGAGGCGGCCAACGACGGAACCGCCCACATTGCGCACATCGGAGCCAGCAGCAGCGATGAAATAAACAGCGCCGCCGCTCTTTTCAGTTTGTTTTTCATCTGAGATTCTCCTTAATATCTGTTAAATTTAAAGCTGGTTATACCATGTGTCCGGCTTTTATTTTACAAGAGTCATTTTATCAATTCCGAATATGTTATCGTAGAATTTTGCCTTTGAGTTGGTAAGGCGCGATTTGTCGTAGAACGAAACGGGATTGAACACTATGTTTTGATAAAAAGTCTGATGATCCTCCGGAACGCCCCTGAGCCAGTATGGATAAGTGTCCACGAGGAATGTATTGTTGTACATTTCGCAGTATGTTCCGGCTATGTTCGTGCCGTCGCCTCTGTCAGAGCCGCCGTGCATATCGAAGCAGTGCTCGAGAGAAGCGCCCATTTCGATGTTGAATCTCGCGATATATCCTGTGGTCGGCTTACCTGTCGCGGCGATCGAATGGCGGTTGTAATTGAACAGGTTATATTCGATGACGGAGGTCGCTCCGTTTCCGTGGACGACGCCGTATCCGAGTCCATTGCCCTGATTGTGGTGGATATAACAGTGGTGGACATGCGCGTCCTTTACATCAATTGCAAGAGAGACGCCCGCGTAGGCATATCCGCCTATTTCGCAGTTGTCGACTTCTATATTGTCTCCGTCACAGCTTATCCCGTATATGGAAATAGAGCTCAGGGAGTAATAATAATTGTTTCCTCTCGGAGGGTTTGCCGAAAAGCTGCGGAAATGATGCGCCAGGTGATTGTCCGGATCGCCGCCCTTCAGCGTGATGCCGGTCACGCGGCCTCCCTCTCCGACATTCATCGTATAGCTTTTTAGCGTTGTGGAATATATAAGCGCGCCCGTGGAAACCGTGCCGTCGTCGCGGATTCTTCCCCTGTCGGAGGCGAGCGTGACGCCCGCACCGACGGATAGATGTCCGCCGTTTTCAATAATAGAGGAAATGTTGATTTCCGCGTCGCCGTATATAAATACAGTTTCACCGGATTTCGCCTTTGAAAGCGCGTCGGTAAGCTCGGAGAGCGTGCGTACGTTGTAATCCCCGCGGGTTTTGATATCCTTATATCCGAGGCCTCCGCCGATAGGCGAATCTCCGTCCTCGACATATGCTCCGTATTTTTTGCCGTTTGTTTCATAGGACAGCTTATCAATATATTCGAAATAACGTGAAAAGGAACCCAGCTCGGTGATGGCGCCTGTCAGGGCATCGGAAACATCGGAGTAATCTCCGCCGGCCGTCCCGGCCTTTTGCTTTGCGGACAGGAGATATTCGTGAGCTTTCGCGGCTTCGCCATACCATATGTTGGAGGTGATTTGCGGCTTTATGACCATGTCGTATTCTACCTTTTCTGACGGGTGTTCGGCAATCGCCGGCGCATGAAGAACCGTTTTGCCGCCGTTCGTTTTATCCGACGGGAAGCTCACTCCGCCGGAAACAAGCCCGGCACACAGAATTCCTCCGACAAGACCGCCCGCCGCCGCGAGCGCGATAAGCAGGATCTGCTTTTTGTTCATAGCTTTTGTGTTCTCTTTCTTCGTCATGATATCACCCTTTGTCCGATTCCGCTCCGGCGGCAGGCCGCGCGCCGGGATCCGCCGTGCAGTAGGTATATGCCGCCGGAGAGAGAATGTCAAAAACATTCGAGCGGATTGTATAATACGGCTTCAATGTCTGCATGAGTTCGGAGGTTCCATACAGCAAGCCGGTGGGATAAGAAGCCTCGGGAAGAGAAAAAATGTTGTTTTCAACAGTCAGTTCATTCTCAGGAATTGAGGATATCGTGTAAGGCAGGCTTTTGCCGAGGATCGTGTTGTTCCTGATTACGACCGTTGACGCCGTCTGCTTTACCGAGGAATCAAGAGCGCTTGATATGCTTCCTGATTTAATGCAAATCACTTCCTCAAGGCTGTTTCCGGCCTCGACATTGTTTTCGGCGACAAGAGAACCGGCTGGAGCGCCGGAAAGCTTTATCGCGTTGCGGCAGTTTGAAAACAGATTGTATTCCGCTCTGACGGCGGCCTTTGTGATTTGTATGCCCGCGCCCTGGTTTTCTCCGCGGCAGTGGTGTATGTAGCAATGATGAATATATATGTCTCCGACCGTGGCGCTTATCGCGGCGCCGTTGAAGCCGGAAATTTCGCAGTTGTCAATTTCTACGCCCGCGCCCTGAGCGATAATGCCGAGTGTTGACACATAGCTTTCTTCTCCTTCGTGCGTCGCGGCATCGCTGCCCTGAAGGACAAGCCCGGTGATCCTCACGTTGTTATGCGTTTTGAACATCGTTGAGAGGTGAAGCGAAAAAATAAGCTTGCCTCCGGCCGCGCCGTTCTGCCCGCGGTTTGAGGCGATGGTCACGCCCGGTTTGAGCTGAAGGGTGGGATAATCCGTGATCTTCATATCGGAAAGGTCTATGACCGCGTCGCCGCGGATGAATATTACGTCACCCTCCTTGGCCTTGCCGGCGGCGTCATAAAACGTATTGTCGTCATAACAGGTGTATGTGCCTTTGGTTATGATATCCTTATATCCGTCGCCGCCTCCGATCGGACCGCGTTCGTCGGCCTTCGCTCCGTATACCGCGCCGTTGTTCTCTATGAATGTTTTGTTTATATAGTCATAATAGTATCCGAGCTGTTCAAGCTCCCTTATCGCGGCTTCAAGCTCGCTTGTAAGGCTTTTATCGGAAAATATACCCTTTCCGATTCCGTATTGGATCAGATTGAGCTTATTAAATAACGAGTTGTTGTCCGGGTAAAAGCTGGACGAGGTGACAGCTATCCCTTCCGTCATGTTTTTCAAAGAGAGCACTCCGTTTTCTTCTGTGCCTTCGGTTGCCGAAGCCCCGGAGGACGGCGCATTGTCATGTCTGCCGATCAGCATGACGGAGCCATATCCGACACCGAATGCCAAAATAACGGCAAGACAGGAAATCAAAACGCTTTTGTTCATTATTATTCACCGATTCCTTATTATTTTAGCTATAAACAGTATACCTTTCAGCGGCGTCTGTGTCAATATTTACGCGAATATTATTGCATTTTTATTATGATTGAGGTAATATATGATATATTACGATGTTTGCTCTGCCCGTTTGGGGTAAAAATCCATTATAAGGCTATTAAACGGCAATGCCGCAGAGAGCAAACGCGGACGCAATCCGGAGAAAAAGCGTGAAAATAATAGACAACGAAAGCCTTGAGCGCGCGTCTCTTTCCGCCTCATCCGGGACCGGACCGCGCGGGATCGGCAGATATAAAGAAAAAACTCTTCATTCAGTCATCAAATACTGCTTCGATCCGGACGAAACGCACCACGAAGTAAAATTCTGCGGCTATGTCGCGGATGTTTTCGACGGGACACGGGTCACAGAAATTCAGACGCGCGACCTGTACCGCCTGAAAAGCAAGCTTTCGGTCTTTTCGGCATCTGCCGATGTAACCGTGGTCTTTCCCGTCGCCGCGAAAAAACGGCTTCTCTGGATCGATCCAGGCTCCGGAGAGATTTCGTCCGTACGCCGGTCGCCGAAGCGCGGCACGGCGCTGGATATTCTTCCGGAGCTGTACGGACTTAAAGCTTTTATTCCGGACAGCCGTGTATGCTTCTGCGCGCTGCTGCTTGAAATTGACGAATACAGGGTTTCCGACGGATGGGCGCGCGGCGGTCATGCCGGAAGCCACCGGGACAACCGGGTGCCGCTCGGAGTGTGCGGCTGTGTCTATCTTTGCGGCCCGTGCGATTATGCAAAGCTGATCCCCGAGGGTCTTCCCGCCGAATTCACGTCAAAGGAATTCGCGAAAGCCGCCGGGATGGCGTCCGGCGCGGCATACCGTTCGGTTTCGTCGCTGGTTACCGCGCGCGCCGCCGAAAAATGCGGAAAGCGCGGACATGCCGACCTTTACCGCCGGATATATGAAAACGGGCGCGCGGCGAATGACAAAATCAAAGAAACCGTAGATATTTATACAGCTTTATAACGATTGTTTTTCACAGGCGAATTTATTAAAATACCAAGTTAATAATAATATCATCGGTTTAAATATTAATAAAACAGAAAAGGAATAATCAATGAGCGAAAACTGCACGCATGATTGCTCGACATGCAAGGAAGACTGTTCCTCAAGGGAAAAAAAGAGCCTTATCGAGCCTTGCCATGAGCTTGCGAGCGTAAAAAGAGTTATCGGTGTCGTAAGCGGAAAGGGTGGCGTCGGAAAATCCGCCGTCTGCGCGAGGCTTGCCGTCGAAATGCGCGAGCGCGGATATAATATTGCGATCCTTGACGCCGATGTAACCGGTCCTTCCATCCCGAAGATGTTCGGGCTTAGAGGAAATGCCGACGGAGAAGACGGAATGATCTTCCCGGTCGTGACCTCCTCCGGGATACAGGTTATGAGCACAAACCTGCTTTTGCGGGACGTGACCGATCCCGTTGTATGGCGCGGACCGGTCATCGCCGGCACCGTAAAGCAATTCTGGACGGACGTAGTATGGAAGGATGTCGATTATATGTTTGTCGATATGCCGCCGGGCACAGGAGACGTGCCGTTGACGATTTTCCAGTCCGTGCCTGTAGACGGCATCGTAATTGTCACGACGCCTCAGGAGCTTGTCTCACTTATCGTAACAAAAGCTGTTAAAATGGCAAAAATGATGAACATTCCGGTCATCGCGCTCGTCGAAAACATGAGCTATATAGAATGCCCTGACTGCGGGAAGAAAATATTTCCGTTCGGGCAGAGCCGCGCGGAGGAGGAAGCCGCAAAATTCGGAATACCTCTTGCCGCACGAATCCCGATCGACCCGCGCGCCGCGAAAGCGTTTGACAACGGGCTTGCCGATAATTTTTACGACGGGGCCTTAAAAGGCTGCGGAGATATCATAGAAAAATCGTTCCCCGCAAAGAATCAGTAAAACCGCAATCAAATAATTATTGTTTTATGGAGAGAAAAGCCAATATCAATATATAAAAGCTTTTATTTCTTAAAGCGGTAATTATAGAATTTTGCGTTATTAATAACAAACCCGAAAGGGAAAGGATTGGATAAAAACATGTGGACAGAAAAAAAGCTGGATGAGCTTCTCACGACTCCGTCGCAGGGGCTTGTTGACGATATGAAGAATATCAAGGGCGATATAATAATCCTCGGCGCCGGAGGGAAAATGGGTCCGACGCTTGCGATCCTCGCCAAGAACGCCGCCGCCGCGGCCGGCATAGACAAAAAAATCATTGCGGTGTCCCGCTTTTCAGACCCCATCGCCGTAAAGCTCCTTAATGACAACGGCGTCGAGACGATATCGGCCGACCTGATGCGCCATGGCGCGCTCGACGAGCTTCCGGACTGCGATAACGTGATATTCATGGCAGGACGCAAATTCGGCACGGAGGGAGACGCATGCCGCACCTGGGCTATGAACGCCTGGCTGCCCTCCATCACAGCGGAAAGATATAAAAACTCAAGTATAACCGTCTTTTCCTCCGGCAACCTTTATCCGATTGTAAAGCTTGCTTCCGGCGGATCCTCTGAAAAGGATCCTGTCGGTCCTATCGGAGAATATCCGATGAGCGTTCTCGCAAGAGAAAGGGTGTTTGAATACGCCGCCGCCGAATACGGCACGCGCGTATTATTATTCAGACTAAGCTACGCGATTGATCTCAGATACGGCGTGCTTTTCGATATCGCGAACAGGGTAATCAACGACCAGCCCGTATCTCTCTCCGCGACCTGCTTTAACTGCATCTGGCAGGGCGACGCAAACGAGGCCGCCATCCGCAGCCTGACGCTCGCCGACGCCCCCGCGGCAAAGCTCAATGTTTCCGGCCCGGAGACGCTCTCCGTCAGAGCCGCCGCCAACCGATTCGGCGAAATATTCGGCAAGGAAGTCAAATTCACCGGAGAGGAATCTGACAGCGCGTACATATCCAACTGTCAGAAAGCGCATAAGCTGTTCGGATATCCGCATGTCAGCGCCGAAACCCTCATCGACTGGCAGGCCGAATATATTTTATCCGGCGGGCGTACGCTTGACAAGCCGACACATTTTGAAGAAAGAAAGGGCAAATATTGATCATGTCAAGACAGGAAAAAATCATCGAAATATTAAAGGCCGGAACCGTCATCCCGGCCACCCCGCTTGCGCTTCACTCCGACCGAAGCTTTAATCCGGACGGACAGCGCACGCTTTACAGATATTATCTCGACGCCGGCGTCGGCGGGCTTGCCGTCGGCGTTCACACGACTCAGTTTGAAATAAGAAAACCTGAAATAGGACTTTTTGAGCCGGTGCTGCGCCTCGCCGCCGAGGAGACCGACGCCTTTGAAAAAAGGACCGGAAAAACGATAGTCAAATGCGCCGGCATATGCGGACCCACTGAACAAGCGGTAAAAGAGGCAAAGCTCGCCAAATCACTTGGCTTTGACGCCGCGCTCCTCAGCCCGGGCGGACTTCCGTCATATACAGAGGACGATTTTATAAAGCGCACGGAGGCCGTCGCCGCGATATTACCGGTCATCGGCTTTTATCTCCAGCCGTCTGTCGGCGGACGCCTCTTCACCTATGATTACTGGCGCCGCCTCTGTGAAATCGACGGAGTAATCGCAATAAAGTGCGCGTCGTTTAACCGTTATCAGACGCTTGATGTCGCGCGCGCCGCCGCGATGAGCAGCCGCAGCGATAAAATCGCGCTGTTCACCGGAAACGACGACAACATCGTCATCGATCTTCTCACAACATATAAGTTTGAAGAAAACGGAAAAACATATACAGCTCATTTTGTCGGGGGGCTCCTCGGGCACTGGTGCGTATGGACGAATACGGTTTGCAGGATGTTCGAGATGTTGCGCGAATTCTCTAAGCAGGATTACATCCCGCGCAATCTTTTGACGCTTGCCGAGCAGGTGACCGACGCGAATTCCGCGTTTTTCGACTCCGCCAACGGCTTTGCCGGCTGTATCGCGGGGGTTCACGAGGTTCTCCGCCGTCAGGGCATCATGGAGGGCATCTGGTGCCTGAATCCCAAAGAGACGCTTTCAAAAGGACAGAGCGAAGAAATCGACCGCGTATACCGTATGTATCCCGACCTGAACGACGATGAGTTTGTCCGCGAAAATATTCTAAAGTGGAAATAATCCGGCATATATCATAACACAATTAAATAATCATTGCTATAAGAGAGAAAAGCGCATATATCAGAGTCTTTTCTCTTATAAAGCGGTAATTTTTCAATGGCACCTCTGATAAATGCCGTTTTCGAACGGTATAGGTTATGGCGGTTCTTTCCTTATTGCCGTAAATATTTTATGATTGCTCAGCGGATATTATTAAAACGGCATTTAAATAAGCCTTGTTTTATAAGAGAGAAAAGCCCATATGCCAGAGCCTTTTCTCTCTTATAGCGGTAGTTATTTAAATGCCGAGTTAATAAGTAAAACTTACGACAAAACGGAAAGCGGCTGTTGCTTTTTCTGCCGTATAACAGATTTTCAAATATGTTGCTGAGAAATATCAGAGGCTGCCTTTATTCTCGTGATAATCATTTGATCAGAGGTGAGTTATATTGTCCGTTGAAAAAGGCTTTGACGACTTTCGTAAATTCGTAAAGGGAAAGACCTTTTCGGTCATCGGAATCGGTGTTTCAAACGCACCGCTTGTTTCGCTTCTCGCGGAATGCGGCGCCTCGGCAATCGTCGCGCGCGACCGTTTGCCGGAGGAAAAGCTCTCCTGCCGGAATGAGCTTTCGGGCGCGGGCGCTCGCTTTGTCTGCGGAGACGGATATCTTTCCGGAATAAAAGAGGATGTAATAATAAAATCGCCGGGCATCCGCCCGGATATACCTGAATTTGTTTCCGCCATACGGGAAGGTGCGTTCCTGACGAGCGAAATGGAGTTGTTTTTCGAATACTGCCCGGCAAAAATTTTTGCCGTCACCGGAAGCGACGGAAAAACGACGACCACGACGCTTATTTCAAAGCTGCTTGAGGCCGCCGGACACCGCGTGTTTCTAGGCGGGAATATCGGAGAGCCGCTGCTTCCCAGGCTCGGCATGATTACTCCGGGCGATTTTGTCGTCTGCGAGCTGTCAAGCTTTCAACTCATGACAATGCGCCGGTCTCCCGATATCGCTGTAATAACAAACCTTTCCGAAAATCATCTCGACTGGCACCGCGGCATGGAGGAATATATCGACGCAAAATCAAATATTCTCCGTTATCAGCCCGTTCGCTCGATCGCCATTCTGAATTACGACAACGAATATACGCGCTCGCTTGCTTCGTCCGCTCGCGGAGAGGTCCGCTTTTTCTCGTCGAAATCGACGCTGAAGGGATGCCGCGAAGGAGCGTATCTGAGCGACGGCAATTTCTATTCCGTAAAAGACTCAGCCGCTTCGTTTCTCTTTGAACGCAAAGAGCTTTTGCTTCCCGCCGTACATAACGCCGAAAACCTGATGGCCGCATATCTTTCCGTCCGCGATTATGTCGGCGTTCCGGAGCTTGTGAAGGTCGCCTCCTCCTTTGGGGGAGTGGAGCACAGGCTTGAATTAGTACGCGAATTGGATGGCGTCAGGTATTATAACGGCTCGATGGATTCGAGTCCCGCGCGGACGGCCGCCGCTCTGCAGGCTTTTCCGGAAAAAGTAATCGTAATCTGCGGCGGATATGACAAGCATTTAAACTATGCTCCGCTCGCAAAGCCGCTCTGCGACCACGCGAAGGTGTGTGTGCTCTGTGGGCAAACCTCGGATAAGATATTCAACGCGCTTAAAGGGTTTCCGGGATTCGATCCCGAATCGCTCAAAGTATACCGCGAAGACACCTTTGAAGGCGCGGTTGCCCGCGCCCGCGCTTCATCCGCGCCGGGAGACACCGTCCTGCTTTCTCCCGCCAGCGCGAGCTTTGACATGTTTAAAAACTTCGACGAAAGAGGCAAACGGTTCAAACAGCTCGTCAATTCGTTTTAACCTTCTGCCGTAAAGACCGCGGAGATGAATAAAAAGCAGATAACAAAGCAAATACTTATGATTTTCGCGTCGGCTGTCGCCGGCGCGATTCCTCATGCCGTGCCGTCTCTCTGGTGGCTCGAATGGATCGCCTTTATACCTTTCTGTTATATCTGTTTCACTCTTGCGGAGCATCCGCGCAGGACGCCTCCGTTCGCGGCCGGATTCCTGTTTGCTTTCGTATATCATTTCTGTACATATTTCTGGTTCATATGGCTTTATCCGTTTGACAGCGTCGGGTTTTCGCGTCCGGTTGCCGCGGCTGTATGCGCTCTCGCGTGGCTCGGTGCAAGCGCTATCCACGGTATTATTTACGGTCTTTCTCTTCCGGTATATGCGCTGCTTTCGCGTCCGCTGCGAAGCAGAGGATGGCGGGCTTCGTTTTTGATAAAGCCGTTTTTCTTTTCCGCCGCGTGGCTTCTTTCCGAGTCGATCACGTTCTGCGGGACGCTTGCTTTTCCGTGGTCGCGGCTTTCCGTCACGCAGGCGTTTTTTACCCCGGCAATTCAAAGCGTGTCGCTATTCGGTTCATATTTTCTGAGCTTTCTCATAATTTTTACAAATTCGCTCGCCGCGAGCGCGATAGAATGCATACGCAAAAAGGAACGCGCTTCACGCCGTCGCGCCGCCGTCTGTATATCGCTCGGTCTTTCACTATTTATTGCCAACACGGCGTTCGGAGTTATACGTATGGCGTCCGGAAAGCCTGACGGAAACGCGGTTTCCGCGGCGGTTATACAGGGAAACATCGTATCCGGCGATAAATGGCAGGAAGGACGGCTTACTCAGATACTAGATACATATATGTCAATGACCGAAGAAGCGGCCTCGTCTTCGCCGGAATGGATCATATGGCCGGAAAGCGCGGTGCCCGTCAATGCCGCCCTTGCTCCGAAGATCCTCGATGCATACAAAGCTCTTTCCGTTTCAACGGGAGCGGAGCTTTACATCGGTTCGTTTATGACAAACGATTACTGCGACACCAATTCCATCATTCAAATTCAAAACGGAGAGCTTTCCGGTACATATTCAAAGCGGCATCTTGTCCCGTTCGGCGAATACCTGCCGTGGAAAACGTTTATTTCCTTTGCCATGCCGTCTCTTGCGCAGATCAATCAATATTCAGACGTTTTAACACCAGGCGCCGACAGCGGAACGCTTTGCTACGGCACTCACAGGCTCGGAGGAGCTGTATGCTTTGATTCGATATTTCCGTCGCTCATTCGCGACGCGGTCAACGACGGCGCGGAGGCGATCATACTCGTGACAAACGATTCATGGTATAAGGATTCGCCTGCGGTGCGTCAGCATCTGGCTCAGGCCGCGCTCCGCGCCGCCGAAAACGGACGGTATATCGTCCGCGCCGCGAATTCCGGAATTTCCGCTTTTATTTCAGACAAGGGTGAAATAACATCCGAAATCGGAGCGCTTAAACGCGGCATTCTTGAGGGGAAAGTTGAGCTTATTTCAGAAAAAACGCTTTATTCCGTCATCGGAGACGCGTTTTTATATATTGTGTTTTTATCCGCCGCGCTCATTTGGGCGGCACTAATAATCAGGGAGAGAATATATGAAAAGCGAAAGAAAAACATTTGAAGGAACCCGCGCATATCTGGATTGTTATATACTTGAAAGCTCCGAAGAATATTCCGTGAAGGATCGCCCAGGGATGCTCATCTGTCCCGGCGGCGCTTATTACATGACATCGGACAGGGAGGCCGAGCCCATTGCACGTTACTTTATGATGCTCGGTTATCACGCCTTCGTCCTCCGCTATACTGTGGCGGAGCACGGCCCGGTAGGAGGTGAATATGTCCCTCTGCTTGACGCTTCCCGTGCGATGGCATATATACGTTCACGCGCGGCCGAATGGAATATGTATACGGATAAAATCGGAGTTATCGGCTTCTCTGCGGGTGGGCATCTTGCCGCCTCTCTGGGTACAATGTGGCAGGATGAATATGTAAACAGGACGCTTTCGCTCGAATACGGAGCAAACCGCCCGAACGCGATGATTCTCGCTTATCCGGTTATCAGCGGAGGCACGTTCGCCCACCGCGGCTCATTCTGCAATCTGCTCGGCGAAGCCGATAACGATCCCGAAAGAATAAAATTCTGGTCGCTCGAAAATCACGTCACGCCGCTCTGCCCGCCGTCATTTGTATGGCATACCGCGTCCGACGATTGTGTTCCCGTAGTCAACTCGCTTTGCTTCTGCACGGCGCTTTCCGAGAATAATATCCCATTTGAGCTTCATGTGTTTCCCGAAGGCGATCACGGTCTGTCCACCGCGCTTCGCGAGGTGCGTCCTGTCGGTGAACCGCTTATTTCGCGCTGGCTGGAATTGTGCGCTGTCTGGCTTAAAGGGATATTCGGAGTTTGATAAACTCGCGTTTTCTCGATTTTTATTTGTACATATGTAAAAATATCACCGCAGCAGGCAAACGTGACGCCTGCTGCGGTGATATTTGTTATGTTTTTCTTAAAATTCAACTTTATATCACGATTCCGGTCAGCCAGATCATGGCGGGAAGCGTGATCATCGAGAAGACCGTTGAAATTCCGACGCACTGCGCGGCGAGGCGCGCGTCGCAGTCATAAAGCTCGGCGAAAATCGCCGAGTTCGTCGCGGACGGCACCGCGGTCATTGTGACCAGCATATATGTGATCACGAGCGGCGCGTCGATAAGCTTAAGCACGCCGAGCGTTATAAGCGGAAGGACGATAAGCTTGAACAGGCAGAATATATATACCCTGTAATTTCCGAGCACCTCTTTAAAGTCAAGAGTGGAAACGAGGCTGCCGATTATCAGCATCGCAAGAGGAAACGTCATGTCTCCGACAAGGCCAACCGCGCCGCCCAACACGGCGGGAAGCTTTATTTTCGCGGCAAACAGAATAACGCCGATAACCGACGCAACCGTTCCCGCGTTTATGATAACATTCCAGGGCTTCGGTCTGACGGCGTTTTCTTTGCCCTTCTGGAGCATCGAAATGCCGTATGTCCATATGTACACATTAAACATCAGGGTATAGAACGCACCGTAAAACACGCCGATACCATCTCCGAAAACCGCGTTCAGAACCGGATATCCGAGAAACGCGCAGTTTCCGAAAATAAGAGTGAATCTCAATATCTTGTTCTTTTCCCGGGTTTTTTCCCATTTGAAAAAGATCATTCCGAGAAAGGTGACCGCAATATGGATAATCACGGAGGCGGCGAGGATTATAAGTCCGTCCGACAGCTTTTCCGCATCGAAATCAAGCTGAAAGGAGTCGATGATCAAAAGCGGTGAGGTGATGTTGACGAGTATCTTCGAGAGCGTTTTTGTGCCCTTCTCGTCGACGAAGCCTCTTTTTCGCGCGTATATGCCGCACAGCATGGTTAAAAACAGTATCGCAACCTGTGAGACGACCTGAGAATTGTCTATCTGCATATTATAATCATATGCCGCTGATCATAAAGAAAATTATTTTATATTTCAGAGACATTTATGCCTTTCCGCAAAGCCTTGTCATGCGGCGTGACCGCTTGTATTTTACTTCTGCTTTTTTGCATTTGCTTATGTTTACGGATGTCTGTTTCCATTCCTGAGGTATTATATCATGCGGTTTTCTGTATTGCAACAGAAATTTCCCGACAACAGGTCTGCGGTCCGGCAGCAAAGGGAAATATTATGTAAAATATCTCGTGACAGATGTATATAATAACCATAAGAAATATAATTTTAAATATATATTGACATTCAGAACCATTGTGATATACTTCATATAGAATTGCTCGTATAACTATTTACTTGAAAGGAAGTATTGCATTTTGAAAAGAATCATTGCGTTTGTCCTTGTTGCCGTGATGGCCGCTTCTCTCATGATTATGGCGGATGCCGCGTATCCGACCGAAATCACCGTTCCCAAAACCGCCGCTGCTATTACGATCGATGGCGTCAAAGACGAAGCCTACGGAGCGGGGTTTGATTTCTCCGCAACCGATATGCTGTCTAAAACGCCCGACGATGTCGATTATGCTTATCCCGCAGGCGATGCGCGCACTTCCGAATACACCGCCCAATTTGCGAAGCTTTCATCCAAAGGATATTTCGCGTGGGATGAAAAGTATTTATACGCGTTTATCAGCGTCAAGGATCCCAACCAAGTCAAAATGACCGGCGCGTCAAACCATGACTCCGCAAGCCGTATAGAATTCATTCTTTATCCCGCGGGCGCCACTTCCTTTGAGAAGTTCTACGTCGCGCTGAATTCCGAGGGAAAGAGCTTTCAACTCAGCAATCCCACTGCTACGCTCAGCGAAGAAAAGATGAAATCCGCCCTCACAGTTGACGGCGATACTATCAACTATGAATTTTGCATCGAATGGGCCGCGTGGGGCATCGACGCGAAGGTCGGAGCCGAGACGCTCATGGGCTTTGCTCAAGCCGGAATGTATCCCGGATACATAACCTATGCTTTCGGCGGATGCTTTAAACGCAGCGCCGAACATGGCGTAAAGACCGTTCTCGCAGACGTTCCTGTAAAGGAAGTACCCAAGGAAGACCCCAAGGAAGAACCCAAAGAAGAAACACCGGTTGAGACCGGCGACGAAGCCGGCTTCGTGGTTCTCGCTCTCGCGCTTTCTCTTGGAGGCGCTCTCGTTGTGAGAAAAGCAAAACAAAAATAAGGAGCTTTGCTCCAAAAAAAGAGTCCTTTGAATGCCACGTGCTCTAAAGGACAGAAGACCCGCCGAAAGATGAATCCTTTCGGTGGGTTTTGATTTATGCAAGCGTATATTTTTATCTGCATGATAAACTGGAATTTATTAAGGCTTTAATAGTTCACGGAATATTCCGTAAACACTTTTGCCACAGTAATTTGTGTCCGAAGTTCTTTTTGCAAAGGTGGCGAGAATTGTAGCGATTCTTGTATAATCGTATTGGCGATTCTACCTCTCAGCTGTTCTGCATCGGCAGCAGCAAAATCTTTCAGCGACCTAATTCCGCAGTGAAAATATAGTTCCGCTCGGATTGCTTTCACGCCAGGCAGACGCATCAATTCCATAAGAGAAGCTATTTCTTCTTCATTTCTGCACTCTGCGTTCGGAATATCTTTTATTCCTTTTCCTTTGTAATCATAAAGACACAGAAATCGTCTAAACAATGCTACCATATCAGAATCGGGTAAACCGGCTTCTATCAAAGCTTTATCGGGCAAGATCGAGCAATCATTTTTAGTTACACAGCCTATGTTAAGGAGATTTCTTATTAACTGATTCTTATATTGAATCAACGGATAATATCGTTGCAAAATACAATCCTCATTGAGAAGAAGCCCTATGCCTTTAATTTGATAATCCGAATTAATGTTATACTTCATTAATTGATACCTCCGCTAATTCCGATTTATCGTTCTGTCACATCATATAACTATTATATCCTGTTGGTAAAAACCTCCATGTTGCCTGTGGTGGCTAAGATTATAAATAGTACAATAGCTTTAAAACATGTTATTCAGAAACAAGCTCATAATTATCCGAATAATTACTCTTGACGTATTTATTTGTTACTCCGTCTTTGGTTTTCACTGATATATCTTTTTCATCTGAAGAAACTATGATTTCGGTTATCGGTACAGGAAACGAATCGATATCATAACACGGATCGATATCAAAAAGCTTTATTCCGTTTTGATCGAAAACACTGGATTCAACCGCGTAATAGATTTTTCCGCTTTCAGCTTTGCAATATGCGGTAACACGCTGACCGGTCGTACTGCAAACATAGCCGTCTTTTTCGAAATCATATATTGATATGTCTTTGAATCCGCGAGCTGACCTTGTAACAAACAGGAATTGGTTTTCATTTATAAAACCAAATTCGATATGACCCATAAAATTGATAAGCCGTCTTGAAAACGCCTGGACCTTTCCGGTTTCAAGGTCCGTCACATAGACAAGAAATTTGCCTGTGATATCGTTGTATATAAGACGAACGCGGCATCCGTTCATTTCGCATGTGAATCTTTCAAAGAGCTTGGTGTTATAATATTCCGGAAAGTCTTTTTCATCCATTATCGGGATATCGACAATCATATGGTTTTCAATCTTGTAGGTTCCAGGTACGAGCTTTGCCGCCATGGCTTCAAGCGCGGCGCTGACCTGCGTATCAGGCTCTTTTTCCTCCGAACTTACGCCACTTTCAGAGATAGTATTTGTTTCCTCTTCTGTACTTGTCGGCACCACAGCTTCCTTTGTATTTGTCGGCGTCACATCCTCCGCCGTACTTGATGGCGAGACAATTTCCTCTGATCCTGACAGCGAAACATCTTCCGTTATACTTGTCTGTGTTAAATCATCTTCCGTATTTGTCAATGTCACATTTTCGCCCGTACTGCATGACGGTATAAACAGACATATTGTCAGGATAATTAAAATCAGATATAAAAGCT